>NZ_JBNAFN010000002.1:0-248105 GCF_049800695.1 Fluviibacterium sp. S390
TTCCACGCCGCGCAAGTGCCTCGGCTACCGAACGCCCGCTGAGGTGTTTCAAAGCGAGCTGATGGAGTTACAGAACCGGCTGGAGTAAAACGACATATCAGGAACTGCACTTCACCGTGAGCTCACATCTTGGGGGCCGACGATGGCGCCCTGCGAGACCCGTTTCCGGATCCCGCACAGCCGTGATGGCTGTCAGATGTCCTGGCCCTTCAGAACGCGCAACCGCTGGATCAGGCTCGACGTGTCCCAGCGACCGCCGCCCAGCGATTGCACATCGCCGTAGAACTGGTCCACCAGCGCCGCAACCGGCAGGCTGACGCCCATGTCCTTGGCCTGTGCCAAAGCAATCCCTAGATCCTTGCGCATCCAGTCCACCGCGAAGCCGAAGTCGAACGCTCCGTCGACCATGGTGTCCGCGCGGTTGGCCAACTGCCACGAGCCACCGGCGCCTTGCGCCACCAGCTTGGCGACTTTCTTGGCATCCAGACCGGCCTCGCTCGCCATGAACAGCCCCTCCGAGATGCCCTGGACGATCCCGGCGATGCAGACCTGGTTGACCATCTTTGTCAGTTGACCGGCGCCGACCTCGCCAAACAGTTCGGTGGCTTTCGCGTAGGCCGACATCACGACCTGCGCGCGGTCGAAATCCGATTGGCTGCCGCCGCACATGATCGCCAGTTGGCCGCCTTCGGCACCAGCCTGGCCACCCGACACCGGCGCGTCGACAAAGCCGATGCCCTTGTCCGCGCCAACGGCTGCCAGTTCGCGGGCGACGGCGGCCGACGCCGTGGTGTGATCCACGAACAGGCTGCCTTCGCGCATCCCCGCATAGGCGCCGTCGTCGCCCAGAACCACCGATCTGAGATCGTCGTCGTTGCCCACGCAACAGAACACGATTTCGGCTTCCGCGGCGGCAGCCCGGGGTGTGTCGGCAGCGGTGCCTCCGTACTGCTCTGCCCAGGCTGCGGCCTTGGCGGCGGTGCGGTTATAGACGGTGACCTGATGGCCTGCTTGCTGAAGATGTCCGGCCATGGGAAACCCCATGACTCCAAGACCTAGAAACGCGACGCGTGACATGCTGGTTCTCCTTGCCTGACTGATCCCTGACATCGCGCCAGCCCATGGAAAGGTCAAAATGTTTTTTCCGGGTGAGACCGGGATACATCTTTTTCAAGGGAAATCGTACGGGGTCCAAGTCGGCGGTTTACAGCCCTACGAATCCACTTCACTAACGGGGGAATACCGCCTGTTGACCAAGGAATTGTCATGCGCCGACTTGTTGTGAACACCTTGACAATGGCCATTGTGGCCGTCCCTGCCCTTGCGTTCGACAGTGTCACGGTGACCGTCAGCGGAATTGCCGACGAGGACAAGCGCGAGGCCATCGAAGAGCGGCTCAAGTCGGTGGCATTGACCTCGCAGGCGCTGGAACAGGAAGAAAGCGACGCCGCGGTGATTTTCGGCAGCGCGCGGTCGGATTACTCCCGCATGGTCAGTGTCATGTACGGCGAAGGCTACTTTGGGCCTTCGGTGTCGGTGAAGATCGACGGACGCGAAGCGGCGGATATCGATCCTTTCACGCTGCCCCAGTCCATCGATAATGTGACCATCGCGGTCGAGGCCGGTCCGCAGTTCACCTTCGGCAAGACCAAGGTCGGACCCCGCCCTTCCACCGCAACCGCCAATCCGATCGTCGAGGGCTTTGTGCCGGGGGCTGTCGCTCAGGCCGATCTGGTGGTGTCTGCCGCCCGGGCCGGGGTTCAGGAATGGAAGGTGGATGGCCACGCCAAGGCCACCGTCAAGGATCAGACGATCATCGCCAATCACCCCAAGCGCCAGTTGAATGCCGAGGTCGTTCTGGCCCCCGGCCCGCTTCTTCACTTCGGCACGCTGAGCATCACCGGCGAACGGAACGTCAGCAACAAGCGCGTGCGCCAGATCATGGGCTTTCCAGAGGGCGAAGTTTACAACCCGGACGAATTGCGCGACGCGGTCAACCGTGTCCGCCGCACCGGCACCTTCAGCACGGTGTCGGTCCGCGAGGCCGAAACGCCCAATCCCGATGGCACGCTGGACTACCAGATGACGCTGATCGAGGAAAAACCACGCAGGTTCGGGCTGTTGGCCGAATACGATACACTTGATGGGTTCACGGTCGGCGGCTACTGGATCCACCGCAATCTGTTCGGCGGGGCCGAACGTCTGCGGATCGATGCCGAGGCGGCCAATATCGGCAGTGACAAGCTCAGCGACGCGGGGGGGATCGACTACACCGCGTCGTTCCGCCTGACACGGCCCGGCTCTTTCGGTCACGACAACGACGCCTTCGCCTTTGCGACCTATGAAGACACCAACGATCCGGATTACTCCGAAAAAGCCTTCAGCTTCGGCGTCGGTGTCACGCGTTATTTCAACGAAGATCTCTTTGGCCAGGTTGCCGGCGGTCTGCGCTATTCGCATTCGGTGGATGTGTTCGGGGATCGCGAATTCTACCACGCGATCCTGCCCGCGCGCCTTGAATGGGACAAACGCGATGATCCCGGCGATGCGACAAGGGGCTTCTATCTGGATACGCTGGCCACACCGTACCTGGGCCTGAGTGACAGCCAAAGCGGCATGGTCGCTTCGCTTGACGCGCGCACCTACCATGGCTTCGGAGAATCCAATTCGTTCGTCATGGCCGGGCGGCTGTTGCTAGGCACGGTCGTTGGCTCGGACCTGGATCAGACGCCGCCGGATTTCCTGTTCTTCTCGGGCGGCGCCGATACGGTGCGCGGTCAGAAATACAAAAGCCTCGGGGTCGATGTGGGCGCCAGCGAACAATCGGGTGGCCGCAGCTTCGTGGGTCTCTCGGCCGAGGCGCGCGTCAAGGTCACCGCGTCCATCGGCGTTGTGGGCTTCATCGACTATGGCTTTGTCGGACCGGACAGCTACCCCACCGACGCCGGGGACAGCCAGTCGGGTGTGGGCATCGGCGTGCGCTATGCCACGCCGATCGGTCCGTTGCGGGTCGATCTGGCCACGCCCTATACTGGTCAGGTGAAGGAATTCTCTTCGGTCGCTCTTTATATCGGCGTGGGACAGGCATTCTGATGACAACTCGGCGCATACTTCCCCCGATCATTCTGGCAGCCGTAGCGTCCACCGCGCCCATGGCGCTGGCACAGGACGACGGCACCAACGACGATGCCAGCTTTCTGGAAAACCTGATCCAGAACGCGCTTGGCGGCGAAGGCCGCACGGTGCAGGTGCGCGGGCTTGAGGGGCTGCTCAGTTCCGAAGCCCGCATCGGCCTGATCGAGATGTCCGACGATGACGGCGTGTTCCTGACCGTGCGCGACATCGTGCTGGACTGGCGCCGCCTGGCGCTGGTGCGGCGGCGGCTTGAAGTCAACGCGCTGACCATCGGCACCGTCGATTTCGTGCGTCCGCCCCTGCCTGGCCCCGAACAGCCGCCCGAACTGGCCGCCGATCCCGATGCCCAGCCCGAGCCGTTCGCTCTGCCCGAGCTGCCGGTGTCGGTCGATGTGAAACAACTGTCGGTCGGCGGTGTGCGCATCGGCGAGCCGGTGCTGGGCCAGCAGGTCGATCTGTCGGTCACCGGCAATGCCCGGTTGCAGGAAGGCGAAGGCGCGCTTGAACTGGCGATCTTCCGGATCGACGGGCAAGAGGCCTCGATCCGCGTCGCCGGCGGTTTCGAGAACGAATCCCGGCGTCTCTATGTCGATCTCGACGTGTCCGAGGCTGACGACGGTCTGATCACCACGCTGGCCGGTATTCCCGGCACGCCGCCGTTGGAACTGACGCTGAAGGGCGATGCCCCGATCAGCGACTTTCAGGCGGTACTGGAATTGCGCACCGATGACATCGTGCGCCTGGCCGGCGACATCGGTCTGCGCGAAGTTGCAGGCGACAGCCCCACGCCCGACCGGCTGATCACGGCGGATGTGGGCGGTGATGTCGCCGACTTGTTCCTGCCCGAATATCGCGACTTCTTTGGCGATGAGATCACGCTGAAACTCTCCGCCCGTCAGGGCGAAGCCGTCGGGCTGGATATCGAGGATCTGGACCTGAACACGCGCGGCCTGCGCCTGACCGGCGAGGTTGACCTGTCGCCCGAATACCTGCCGGTGACCGCCGATCTGAAGGCCAATCTGGGCACCGAGATCGGCCTGCCGGTGGTGCTGCCCCTGCCCGGCCCGCCGGTTCTGGTCGACAACGCCGATCTTGAGATCACCTATGACGAGGCCGCTGGCGATACCTTTTCGCTGGATCTGGTCGGCACTGGCTTCATGCAGGCGCAGGGCTATCTGCTGGATCGCGTGGCGCTGCAGGCCGCGGGCCAGTTGACGAAATCCGCGCCGACCACAGTGGACGAGGTGCAGGCGCGGGTTGACGCGGAAGTGTCGGGGTTCTCGACCACCGATCATGCGCTGTGGCAGGCGACGGGCGATGACTTCACCCTCGGCGCGCTGATCGACTGGGATATCGACGGGCTTCTGACGCTGCGCGACTTCCTTGTCTCCGCCGGCGACATCACCGCGCAGGGTCAGGCCGATGTGGCCGGTCTGTCGGAAAGCCGCCCGCAAATTTCGGCACAGCTCGACGCCGCGGTCGGCGATCTGGACCGGTTCTCGGCCCTTGTGGGCGAGGATCTGTCCGGTGCCATCGACACCGGGCTGACGGCCGAGTTCAACACCGTGACCGGCGAAGGCACTGTCACGCTGGACGGCCAGACCCGCGATATCGTTGTGGGCACCTATGACAGCAACGATCTGCTGGCCGGACTGGTGGATCTGAAGGTGGAGGCCGCGCGCGGTGCCGACGGCATCTCGCTGGACAACCTGTCGATCAGCGGCGAGCGTCTGGATCTGGCCGGCACCGCCCATATCGCGCCGGATTTCTGGCCGCAGCATGTGAAATTGACCGGCCGGGTCGGCTCGGGCAACGGCGTTCCGGTGGACCTGCCGGTGCCGGGGCAGGAAATCTCGCTGGGCCGGGCCGATCTGGATGTCAGCTATGACGCGGACACCGGTGACCAGTATGCCGTGACCCTCGCGGTCGAGGACTTCGCCCAGGCCGGTGTCATGGAATTGCAGGATCTGTCCCTGACCGCCGATGGCGCCCTGTCGCGCGACGGCAGCACGGTGACCGGCGCGACCTCGGATCTGGTGGCGGCCCTGAAGGGGGTCAGCGCGCAGGATCCCGAAATCTCGAAAGTTCTGGCCGACGGCGCGGATCTGAAAGCCAAGGTCGACTGGGTCGCCGACGGCGGCCTGCTGAACCTGTCGGGCTTCGCGTTGCGCTCGGGCGAGGTCAATGCCACGGCCGAGGTCAAGGTCACCGATCTGGCCGGCGAGGCGATGACGGTGGACAGCACCTTCGATCTGGTCTCGGGCCCGCTCAGCCGCTTCGCGGCCCTGTCGGGGCAGGACCTGACCGGCAGCGTCTCTGCACGCGGCACCGCGGCCTATGCGCTGGACACCGGGTTCTTCAACGTCGACGCCAATGCGCGCGCGCAGAACCTGGGCATCGGACAGCCGCAGGTCGACCAACTGGTTGCCGGTGAAACCACCCTGATTGCCCGCGCCCGCCGCGACGAGGACGGGCTGGTACTGGACACGGTCAAGCTGGACGCGGCGCAACTGAACCTGAATGCCGACGGCAACATGGTGAACGATATCACCACCATCAACCTGACCGCCGGATTGAAGGACGTGGGTGTTCTGACGCCCAGCTTCAACGGTCCGCTCAACATCGTGGCCACCGCAACCGGGGCTGGCGGCGGCTGGGGCGTGGACGGCAAGATGGATGGTCCGGGCGGATCGACCGCGACGGTCACGGGCGATGTGATCCGCGCCGATGGCACCATGGATCTGGAAGCCGTGGGTGCGATCCCGCTGGGGCTGGCCAACGTGTTCCTGCTGCCGCGCACCATCGACGGGCTGGCCCGCTTTGACCTGAAGGTCCAAGGCCAACCCGGACTGGATGCGGTCAACGGGACCGTCACGGTGGCCGGCGCACGTCTGACCGATCCGGCCACGCGCCTGACGCTGAACGACATTGCCGTCCAGCTTGGTCTGGCCAACAGCACCGCCAATCTGGATGTGGGCACCAACCTGTCGTCGGGGGGCCGCATCACGGTGACCGGGCCCATCGGGCTGGGCGATGGCCTGCCCGCCGAGATCACCGCGCGGCTCAGCCAGATCCATCTGGAAGATCCGACGCTGTATGATCTCAACCTGAACGGCGAGATCGACGTCAACGGTCCGCTGGCCGGGGGCGCGGCGATCAGCGGCGTGATCAATGTCGGGCGCAGCGTGCTGCGCATTCCGGGCGGTCTGAGCGGCGCCGGGTCGATCCCGGACATCCAGCACGTCGGCGAAGGCGCCAAGTCGCTGCAAACCCGCATCCGGGCCGGTCTGGTCGAGGAAGAGGACGACGGCAATGGCGGCGGTGGCGTCGCCTACCCGCTCGATATCCGCATCTCGGCGCCGAACCAGATCTTCGTGCGCGGGCGCGGTATCGATGCCGAAGTGGGCGGAGAGATTCAGATCGGCGGCACCACTGCGTCGGTCGAACCCAACGGCAGCCTGAAACTGATCCGCGGGCGCATGTCGCTTCTGGCCCAGCAACTGGATTTTGAAGCGGTCGATATCTCGCTGCAAGGCGATCTCGACCCAGACATCCGCATGATCGCAACTTCGGACAACGGCGACATCAACGCCAAGATCCAGATCGTGGGGCCGGCTTCGGATCCCGAACTGTCCTTCACCTCCGAGCCGGAACTGCCCGAGGACGAGGTGCTGGCGCAACTGTTCTTCGGCAAGCCGGTGCAGGACCTGACACCGCTGGAACTGGCCCAGCTGATCGGCGCCATCAATACGCTGACAGGTGGCAGCGGCGGCGTCTTTGGCCGCATTCGCGATGGCATCGGGGTCGATGATCTGAACGTGTCGACGGACGAAGAAGGCAGGACCGAGGTGACGGCGGGCAAGTACCTTACCGACAAGATCTACACCGACGTCACCGTCGGCTCAGATGGCAATACCGAGCTGGAGTTGAACTATGAAATCAACGACAAGCTGACGGCCCGCGGCGGCTTTGACCGCAAGGGCAACACCGCCCTGGGCTTCCGCTTCGAGCTTGACTACTAAGGTCACCCCCTTCGGGGCTATCCCATCAAAAAGCCCTCCGGCGCGTTGTGCGCCGGAGGGCTTTTTCCTGTCGCGGTGTGGGGCGTCTCAGCCCAGGGCGTAGCCCGCGCCGCGCACCGTGCGCACCGGATCGCCGCCGCCGAACTGGCACAGCGCCTTACGCAGGCGGCCGATGTGTACATCCACCGTGCGGGTGTCGACATAGATATCCCGCCCCCAGACACGATCCAGAAGCTGTTCGCGGCTCCAGACCCGGCCAGGTTTTTCCATGAAGGTGGATAGCAGGCGAAATTCGGTCGGTCCCAGCTTCAGCGGATGGCCATCGCGAAACACCTTGTGGCTTTCCGCGTCCAGCGTGATGTCCTCGAACTCCAGCACCTCGCCAACGGTCGCGGGCCGGGTGCGCCGCAGTTGCGAACGGACGCGCGCCATCAACTCGATCACCGAATAGGGTTTGACCACATAGTCATCGGCCCCGGTTTCCAGACCGCGCACGCGATCCACCTCTTCGGACCGCGCCGACAGCATGATGATCGGCACGCCTCGGGTTTCGGGCCGGGTCTTGAGCTGGCGGCAGACCTCGATGCCCGAGACATTGGGCAGCATCCAGTCCAGCACGATCAGATCCGGCGCCTGCTCTTTCACCAGCATCAGCGCCTCTTCCCCGTTCTCGGCCCGTGCCACGGCATAGCCTTCGGATTCGAGATTGTAGGCGAGGATTTCCCGCTGCGCCGGTTCGTCCTCGACGATCAGCACCATGGGTTTGACAGAGGCAACCACCTATCCCTCCGTCGGCGTAGTGATAAAGGCGGTGTGATCGGCCTTGGGGCGCACCTCTGTCGGCACTTCGCCGGACACAAGATAGATGACCTGATCGGCGATCGAGGTCACATGGTCACCCATGCGTTCGATGTTCTTGGCGATGAAATGCAGATGCATGCAGCCGGTGATGTGGCGCGGATCTTCCATCATGTAAGTCAGGAACTGGCGGAACATGGCATTGTACATCTGATCCACGTCGCCGTCGCGCACGCGCACGTCCTGCGCCAGATCCACATCACGATGGATATAGCTGTCCAGCGCATCCTTCAGCATCAGTTCCACCGCCTGTGCCATGCGCCGCAGGTCCGAGGTCGCGCCCTCGATCGGCGTCATCTGCGCCAGCACCGAGGTCCGCTTGGCGATGTTCTTGGCATAGTCGCCCATGCGTTCCAGATTGCCGCTGATCTTCATCACGGTCAGCACCGTGCGCAGATCGCCCGCCGCCGGGGCGCGCAGGGCGATCAGCCGGGCCGCTTCGGTGTTGATGCGCTGTTCCAACTCGTCAATCTGCAGGTCCTGCCGGCGCACCGCGGCGGCCAGCTCCTCGTCGCGATTTTCCAGCGAGGTGGCGGCGTCCAGGATGGCGGTTTCCACCAGTCCGCCCATTTTCATGATATGGGCCTGAACGGCTTCGAGTTCCCGGTCATAGACCGAGCTGATATGTTCTTCGATCACGACAGTTGTCCTTATCCGATACGGCCGGTGATGTAGCTTTCGGTGCGCGGGTCTTTCGGGTTGGTGAAAATGTCCCCTGTCTTGCCGAATTCCACAAGTTCGCCCAAGTGGAAAAACGCGGTGCGCTGGCTGACACGCGCGGCCTGTTGCATCGAGTGGGTAACGATGATCACCGAGAAATTGGTGCGCAACTCTTCGATCAGTTCCTCCACCTGTGCGGTGGCAATCGGGTCCAGTGCCGAGCAGGGTTCGTCCATCAACAGAACCTCGGGCTCGGTCGCCACGGCGCGCGCGATGCACAGGCGCTGCTGCTGGCCGCCCGACAGGCCGGTGCCCGGCGCATGCAGACGATCCTTGACCTCGTCCCAGATGGCGCCTCGTCGCAGGGATCTCTCGACCACCATGTCCAGATCGGCCTTGCTGTCCACCAGGCCGTGGATGCGCGGGCCATAGGCGATGTTGTCATAGATCGACTTGGGGAACGGGTTGGGTTTCTGAAACACCATGCCGACCTTGGCGCGCAGTTGCACCGGGTCGACCTTGCGGTCGTAGATGTTCTCGCCATCCAGCGACAGCTTGCCCTCGACCCGGCAGATGTCGATGGTGTCGTTCATCCGGTTCAGGCAGCGCAGGAAGGTGGATTTGCCACAGCCCGACGGGCCGATGAAGGCAGTGACCGTGTTGGATTCGATCCGCACGTTCACATCCTTGATCGCGTGATTGTCGCCGTAATAGACCTGCACGTTCTCGCAGTCGAACTTGATCGCTTTCGTGTCCACGTCGCGCTCCACAATTCTCATGTCGTTCATTTGTCGGTACTCCAATTACCAGCGGCGTTCAAACCGGCGGCGCAGGATGATGGCCAATGTGTTCATGAGCACGAGGAACACCAGCAGCACGATGATGGCGCCAGACGCGCGTTCAAAGAAGGCGGGGTCGGACCTTTGGGTCCAGTTGTACACCTGGACCGGCAGGGCCGTGGCGGGATCGAACAGACCTTCGGGCGGGGCCGCGGGATATTCGCGCACGAAAGCCACCATGCCGATCAGCAGCAGCGGCGCGGTTTCGCCCAGGGCCTGCGCCAGCCCGATGATGGCGCCGGTCAGGATGCCCGGCATCGCCAGCGGCAGGATGTGGTGAAACACCGTCTGCATTTTCGAGGCACCCAGGCCAAGGGCGGCATCGGCAATCGACGGCGGCACCGATTTCAGTGCGGCGCGGGTCGAGATGATGATCGTCGGCAGGGTCATCAGCGTCAGCACCAGTCCGCCCACGATGGGCGCCGATTGCGGCAGATGTGCGAAGTTGATGAAGATCGCCAGCCCGAGGATGCCGAAGACGATGGACGGCACGGCAGCCAGGTTCGAGATGTTGACCTCGATGATGTCGGTCAGCCAGTTCTGTGGCGCGAATTCTTCAAGATAGATCGACGACGCCACGCCGATGGGCAAGGCCAGGCACAGCACCACCATCATCATGTAGAGCGAGCCGAGGATCGCAACGCCCAGCCCCGCCGCTTCGGGCCGCTGGTCCGAGGCATCCGGCGCGGTCAGGAAGGCCCAGTTGAAGCGGGTTTCCATCATGCCTTCGGCCACCATGGCGTCGGCCAGATCCAGCTGCTGAACCGAAATGTTGTTGTCCATTTCGGCAGATTCGTGGGTGACGCGGCCCTTGAAATAGCCGTCGATGCGGCCATTGGCGAGAAACTCGAAGCTTTGGGTGGTGCCGATCAGCTCGGGGTTGGCGCGCACGAAGCGCAGAAGCTGTCCCGGCGCCTCTTTCGAGATCATCGCGCCGACCATCTTGTCGGTCAGCCCTTCAATGTCGCTTCCCAGTTCGGTGGCGACGGTCTGGGTGGCCTGCTTGATCAGCGGTGCCACGGCAAAGGTGGTCAATTTGGCCATATCTGCCGGATCGCGGTTGCCGTTCTTGTCCAGCTTGTCGGCGCGCAATTCCACATCCATGACCACATAGGTCTGGCGGAAGGCCGGCATCCCCTGGCTGAGGATCGAACTTAGCAGCACGATCAGCGCCATCAGCCCCAGAAGCACGGCGCTGAGACCGTAGAAGCGAAAGCGTTTCTCGGCGGCATTGCGGCGGCGGGTGCGGGCGCTGACCTCATACAGCGAGGTCGTCTTGCGCGCCGGAGATGCGGGCGCTGCGGTCACATCGGTCATTCGTACTGTTCCCGATAGGTGCGGACGATAATGAGCGCGAGCACGTTCAGCCCGAGCGTGATGACGAAAAGCGTGATCCCCAGGGCAAAGGCCACCAGCGTTTCGGGCGAAGCGAAATCGGTATCCCCGGTCAACTGGCTGACGATCTTTACGGTGACCGTGGTCATGGCCTCGAACGGGTTCAGCGACAGCCGGGCGGCGGCCCCTGCCCCCATCACCACGATCATGGTCTCTCCGATGGCGCGCGAGGCTGCCAGCAGGATCGCCCCGACGATGCCCGGCAGGGCCGCCGGAATCACCACCTTCTTGATGGTTTCCGACTTGGTGGCGCCCAGCCCGAACGAGCCGTCGCGCATCGCCTGCGGCACCGCGTTGATGATGTCGTCGGACAGCGATGATACGAAGGGGATCAACATGATGCCCATGACAAGCCCGGCGGTGGCCACCGACGAGGCGCTTTCGCCCAGTCCCATCGGGATCGCGAAAACATCGCGCAGGATCGGGCCGACGGTGATCAGGGCAAACAGTCCGTAGACGATGGTCGGGATGCCGGCCAGAACCTCCAGCAGCGGCTTGGCCACGGCGCGCAGTTTCGGTCCGGCGTATTCCGCCAGGTAGATGGCCGCGAACAAGCCCACGGGTACTGCCACCATCAGCGCGATGAACGAGACATAGAGCGTGCCCCAGAGCAGCGGCAGCATCCCCAGATCGCTGTCACCGCGAAAATTCGGGGCCCAGTTGGTACCGAAGAAGAACCGTGTCCAGGGGTACTGACCAAAGAAATTGCGGGCCTCGAACAGCATCGACAACACCAGGCCGATGGTGGTCAGGATGGCGATGGAAGAAGCCAGGATCAGGATGACGCGGATCATCTTTTCGACCCCGTCGCGGGCGCGGTAGCCGCGCTCGATCCGGGCATGGGTCACATAGAAGGCAGCGCAGGCGCCGGCCAGGGTCAGCACCGACAGCGCGATGTTGTTGCCATCCGCGACGCCCATCAGCGCGCGGCCCAGGGCGGCGACGACCATGACGAACAGCCCGGCCAGAAAGGTCGCAAGCCCGACGTTCCAGCCATGATAGGGCAGCAGCGAATGCATCACCCGGTTGCTGCCACCTGAGACGGAAACCGCCTTTCGGTGACCCATGATGTATCCCAGCACCGACAGGGTGACGAGGATCAGAAAAAGCCAGGTTCCGGGCATTCATTCCACCAAAACTGTCAGGATCAACAAGGGGAGCGGCGCTGGCGCGAACCGATCCCCCCGGTGTTCGGGTTTGCGTCCGGTTACGAGCCGGTTGCGATGGTCTCTTCCGCAGCGATGGCGGTCTGGGTGTCGGCCAGGTCCGGATCGGACACCAGACCGTATTCCGCCAGCGGGCCATCGGGGCCGGCCACGTCGTCCATCAGGAAGAATTCGGCATATTCCATCAGGCCGGGGATCGTGCCGATGTGCTGTTTCTTCACGTAGAAATACAGCGGGCGCGACACCGGGTAGTCGCCCGAGGCGATGGATTCGGTCGAGGGGACGACGCCGGACATGGTGGCAACCTGCAGCTTGGCGGTGTTGTTCTCGTAGAACGACAGGCCGAACACGCCGATGCCTTCGGGGTTCGAATCGATGCGCGCCAGCGTCTCGGTGTAGTCGCCGTCGATATCGACCGACACGCCGTCGGTGCGGATCGCGATGCAGGATTTCTCGGCGGCTTTCTTGTCGCCGCCGGCGGCCGCCTTGAACGCCTCGAAGTCGCCGGTTTCCTCGCAGCCCGCCAGGATCACCTTGTCTTCAAAGACTTCGCGGGTCCCGTGCTTGGTGCCGGGAATGAAGGCCGCGATCTTCTGGGCCGGCAGATCCGGGTTCACCTCGTTCCACATGGTGTAGGGGTTGGCGACGACCGCGCCGTCAACCACGATCTCGGCAGACAGCGCCTTGTACCAGTCTTCAGGGGTGAACGCGAAGGCATTGCCGTCGATGGCCGAGGCAAAGACAATGCCGTCATAGCCGAAACGGATTTCCATGATCTCGGTCACACCGGCATCGGCGCAGGCCTTGACTTCGTTTTCACGGATCTTGCGCGACGAATTGGCGATGTCGATGGTGTTGTCGCCGATGCCTTCGCAGAATTTCTTCAGACCGGCCGAGGAGCCGCCCGATTCCACGACCGGGGTCGGGAAGTCGAAGTTTTCACCAAAGGCTTCTGCCACGATCGAGGCATAGGGCAGAACGGTGGACGACCCGGCAACCTGGATCTGGTCACGGGCGGCTGCGGCAGTGGCGGAAACGGCAGCGATCGCCAGCGCCGAGGCGGTCAGTTTCACGAAGGTCATGGATTGCTCCTGATTGAATATTCGCCAGGCGACCCTTCCACAAGGATCTCCCTGACGCGGGGCGTATGCCATCCGGGTCGAGCTTTTGTGACGGTTCGGTAACTGTTTTATGACAAACGCCGGGGCTTATCCGTGACCTTGGGTCATTTGCCCCGAACCGGCAGGCTGATCCGAAACCGGCTGCCCTTGCCCGGGGTGCTGTCGATCTTCAGGTGACCGCGATGGCGGTTCATGATGTGCTTGACGATGGCCAGCCCCAACCCGGTGCCGCCCGCCGATTGCGCCCGGTGATCGTCGGCGCGGTAGAACCGCTCGGTCAACCGGTGCAGGTGGATGGTGTCGATCCCCGGCCCCTCGTCGGCCACGGTCACAGCCACCGCGGCAGAGCCGAGATTCGGATCGCGGGCCACCAGTTCGTACTGGATATGAATCACCCCGCCCGCGCCGCCGTACTTGATGGCGTTCTCGATCAGGTTGGTGAACACCTGCCGCAACTGGTCCGCATCGCCGCGCACCTGTGGCAGGTCTGGTGCCGCACCGATATCGAAGACCACCCCGGCGGCTTCGGCCAGGGGGCGCAGGCTCAGGCAAACCGAATCCACAATGTCCGGCAGAGACTGCAACTCGGTGGGCCGCACCCGTTCCTCGGATTCGACCCGCGACAGCGACAGCAGGTCGTCCACCAGCCGGTTCATGCGCTCCGCCTCGCGCGCCATGATTTCCAGAAACCGGTCGCGTGCGGCCGCATCGTCCCGGGCCGGACCGCGCAGGGTTTCGATGAACCCCACAAGGGCGGTCAGCGGCGTGCGCAATTCATGGCTGACATTGGCAACGAAGTCGCGGCGCATCTGGCTGGCGGTTTCGATCGAGGTCACGTCCTCAAGGCTGGTCAGCACTGCCGACACCGGGGTGCTTTCGATCGGCGTGCAGGTGACGCGATAGACCGTTTCGGTGGCCAGATCCTTGTGCACGAAGCGCGCGTGATGTGGGCGGGCCTCCTGAAACGTGCCGGCGATGGCGTCGGTCACATCCGGATGCCGCAGCACCGTCAGAAAGTGCCGCCCGACCATGTTGCGTCCCAGCAGCTTTTCGGCGCGCGGGTTCAGGGCGACGATGCGTTCGTCCTGCCCCACAAGGATCAGCGGCAGCGGCACGCCGTTGAGCAGCGCCGATACATCGGTCACCGCAAGGTTGCCGGCCTGTATGGGCCGAAACGTCTCTGCATCCTGCGGGGATCGCGCCATGGCCGTCTCCTGCGTGGTGTTGCCTGCCGTCAGGGGCGGGTCACTGGGCCAGCGGGTCCAGCCCGTCGCGGAAGCGGCGCATGTTGGCTTGATAGCCTTCGGCCGAGCGGGTCAGTCCGGCAATGGCGTCCTCCGTCAGGTCGCGCACGACCTTGGCCGGCACCCCCATTACCAGCGATCCGTCGGGAATCTCCTTGCCCTCGGTCACCAGTGCCCCGGCGCCGATCAGGCAGTTGCGCCCGATTTTCGCACCATTCAGCACCGTGGCGCCCATGCCGATCAGGCTGTTGTCGCCGATGGTGCAGCCATGCAGCATCGCCTTGTGGCCCACCGTGCAATTGCGCCCGATGGTCAGGGGATAGCCCATGTCGGTGTGCAGCACGCAGTTTTCCTGGATGTTGCTGCCCGGTCCGACGTGGATCAACTCGTTGTCGCCGCGCAGGGTGCAGCCGAACCAGACCGAACTGCCGCTGTCCAGCCGCACCTTTCCGATCACATTGGCCGTCGGGGCGACCCAGACATCGCCATCCTCGGGCAGCACCGGGGTTTCACCGTTCAATGCATACAGGGTCATAGCCGCTCCTCGAATTCCGTGTTGAGCCCGCGCACGAAGGCTGTCAGGCCAGGCCGCCGGATGCGCTTCAGCCGTTCGGCCGTCACGATGGCCTGCACTTCGGCTTCGGCGATGTCGATATCCTCGTTCACCAGCACATAGTCGTATTCGGCCCAATGGCTGATTTCGTCACGCGACCGCTTCATGCGGCCCGCGATCACCTCGTCACTGTCCTGACCGCGGCTGTTCAACCGGCGCTCCAGCTCGGCGATGGAGGGCGGCAGCACGAAGATCGACACCACGTCCTCGGCCCGCAGCGAATTGCGCACCTGCTGTCCGCCCTGCCAGTCGATGTCGAGAAGGATGTCCCGGCCCGTTTCCAGCGCGGCCACAACCGGCGATTTCGGGGTGCCATAGAAATTTCCGAACACCTCGGCATGTTCCAGAAGCTCGCCCTCGGCCACCATGCCGCGGAACTGGTCGTGGCTGTGGAAGAAATATTCCCGCCCGTGTGCCTCGCCCGGACGTGGGGCGCGGGTGGTGGCCGAGACCGAAAAGCCGATCTCGGGATCCCAGGCGCGCAGGCGCTTTGCCAGGGTGGATTTCCCCGCGCCCGAAGGCGATGACAGGATGATCAGCAAACCGCGACGCTGGGACATGGGAACCCTTCTGGCTGGACAAGTCGTGCGGCAAATGACGCGGAATAGCCTGTGGGGTCAAGCCCGCGCAAGCGCCCTGCACGTCCCGGTGCCGGGTGACACAGGCAAACGGAGTTGGCCCCCGCGCCGGACGGTAATCCCAATAAATTAACCAGCGCGTCAAATTGAACAACACATTGAGTGAAATCTGTGTCAAATATCCCCCGCCCCCGGCAGGAAATCGACCTCGCAGCGGGGTGGGCAAAACGAGTCTGCAAGGTCAGGGGACTGTGATATGCATGGGGAAAGCGACTTCGGCACAAACATGACAAATGTCGTGCCGTTTGGAATAGGCACCGCTGACATGAAACATCCGGCGCTGGCACAGATCGAAGCCTATTGGGAAGCCCTTCGCGGTGATCGTCTGACCCCGTTGCGGTCCGAGGTTGACCCGCGCGGCATTGATCGCGCGCTGGAACATGCCTTCATCCTTGAGCGTATTGCCCCCGGCGTGGCCCGGTTCCGGCTGGCCGGGATGCATCTGAACGATCTGATGGGCATGGAAGTGCGCGGCATGCCCGTCACCGCCTTCATCGCCCCGAAAGCCCGCGACCAGATCAGCGATGCGCTGGAGCATGTGTTCGAAGCCCCGGCCCGCGCCCGTATCCGGCTGACCGGCAGCGCCCCTGTCGGCGCCTCGAAGGCCGAGGCCGAGATGGTGCTTCTGCCCCTGCGCAGTGATCTGGGCGACATCAGTCGTGCGCTGGGATGTCTGGTGTCACAGAGGATTACCGGAAAACCGCCACATCGGTTCGGCATCGCCTCGGTCGACCTGGAGCGTCTGTCGGACAGCGATGTTGAGGTGCCGGAATACCGCCAGGCTGCCAGCGACGAACCAGCCCCGGCGATGCAGGAACGTCAGGCGCCCTTCGCATCACCGCACCCCGCGAAAAACGACGCGGCAAAGGACACGGCGGGCGACGGACCGGACGGCGCCCGGCATCTGCGGCTTGTGCACAATCGGGACGATTGATCCGATCTGACCACGCCCGACACCGAAAAAAGGCGGACCCGAGGGGCCCGCCTTTCTTGTGTCACGATGGCTAAGGGTCAGAGCGCGGCAGCCGCTCCGGACCCGCCAGAGGTCGAGAGTTCTTCGGCCACAAGGAACGCCAGTTCCAGCGATTGCGAGGCATTCAGGCGCGGATCGCAAGCGGTGTGATAGCGCGAGGACAGGTCATCCTCGGTCACGTCGCGCACGCCGCCGGTGCATTCGGTCACGTCCTTGCCGGTCATTTCGAAATGCACGCCGCCGGGATGGGTGCCCTCGGCCTTGTGGATGGCGAAGAATTCGCGCACTTCGCGCAGCACGCTGTCGAAGGGCCGGGTCTTGTAACCGGTCGCCGACTTGATGGTGTTGCCGTGCATCGGGTCGCACGACCAGACCACGTTGGCGCCTTCCTCCTGCACGGTCTTGATCAGTCGCGGCAGATGCTCGCCCACGCTGCCCGCGCCGAAGCGGGCGATCAGGGTCAGACGTCCGGCTTCGTTATTGGGGTTCAGCTTCTCCATCAGCACCTTGAGATCTTCAACGGTGGTGGTGGGCCCGCATTTCAGACCGATGGGGTTTTGTACGCCGCGGCAGAATTCCACATGCGCGCCATCGGGCTGACGGGTGCGGTCGCCGATCCACAGCAGATGTCCCGAACCCGCCACCGGCTTGCCGGAGGTGGAATCGATCCGGCACAAGGCTTCTTCGTATTCCAGCAGCAGCGCTTCATGGCTGGTGTAGAAATCCACCGTGTGCAGGGTCGGCGCCACTTCCGATGACACGCCGGCGGCGTTGATGAAGTCCAGCGCATCCGAGATGCCGTTGGCCATCTCGCTGTAGCGGTCGATCTCGGCCTTGTCGGTGAAACCCAGCGTCCAGGCGTGCACCTGGTGCATGTCCGCATAGCCGCCCTGGCTGAAGGCGCGCAGCAGGTTCAGCGAGGCCGCGGCCTGGGTGTAGGCCTGCAACATCCGCCGCGGATCGGGAATGCGTGCTTCCGGGGTGAAGTCGATGTCGTTGATGATGTCGCCACGGTAGGATGGCAGTTCCACACCACCGATGGTTTCCGTCGCCGCCGAGCGCGGCTTGGCGAACTGCCCGGCCATACGGCCGATCTTGACCACCGGCACCTTGGCGCCCCAGGTCAGCACCATCGCCATCTGCAGCATCACCTTGAAGGTGTCACGGATCGAATCCGCGCTGAACTCGCCAAAGCTTTCGGCGCAGTCGCCGCCCTGCAACAGGAAGGCCTCGCCGCGTGCGACCTTGGCCAGTTCGGACTTCAGCGTGCGCACTTCGCCGGCAAAGACCAGCGGCGGATAGCTTGAAAGCTGGCTTTCAACGGCTGCAAGCGCATCTGCGTCGGTATAATCCGGCATCTGCACCCGGGGCTTCGTTCTCCAGTCTGATTTCATCCATGAGTTGGTCATGGGAGCCTCCGCTATATCTGGCCCGCGTTGTTTGAGCCGGCCTTGCCTATAGCCGCTCACATTGGAAATGAAAACATGCTTGCAGCGACTGATTGCGGCTGTCACGGGGCGCCGGGGCGGAATATTCAAGCTTCCTCTGGACCCGGCCTTCCAAACCGGGCTTCTATACGACACCACGACCGCCCAGGACCGCCCGATGACATCAGCCCTACCGCCCACCGAGACGCGGCGCTTCGTCTTTGTTCTTTTGCCGAAATTCAGTCTGCTGGCTTTTGCCGCGGCGATCGAAGCCCTGCGTCTGGCCAATCGGACGGCGGGGCGTGCGGTGTTCTCCTGGTCGCTTGTCGGCGAGGATGCGCAGACCGCCACCTGTTCGGCGGGCACCAGCTTTTCCCTGGATGGCGGGTTGGAGGAGTTGCGGCGGGAAGATGTCATCCTGCTCTGCGGCGGGCTGGACATCCAGGAGGCCACCACCAAACGCCTGCTGAACTGGTTGCGGCGCGAGTCGCGACGTGGATGCACCGTGGCCGGCCTGTGTACCGGCGCCCACGCCATGGCCAAGGCTGGCTTGCTGGACGGGCGCAAGGCCACGATCCACTGGGAAAACCACGACAGTTTCGCCGAGGATTTTCTGGACGTGGATCTGACCAAGTCGGTCTTCGTGATGGATGGCAACCGCTACACCTGTGCCGGGGGCACTGCCGCCATCGACCTGATGCTAAAGCTGGTGGCCAACACCGCCGGCAACGATATTGCATCGAACGTGGCGGACATGCTGATCTATTCCTCGATCCGCACCGATCAGGACACCCAGCGGTTGTCGATCCCGACCCGGATCGGCGTGCGTCATCCCAAGCTGGCGGCGGTGATACAGGAGATGGAGCAGAACATCGAGGAACCGATCAGCCCGTCGATCCTGGCCCGTGACGTGGGCCTGTCGACGCGGCAGCTGGAACGGCTGTTCCGGCGGTATCTGAACCGCTCGCCCAAGCGGTACTACATGGAGTTGCGGCTTCAGAAGGCGCGCAACCTGCTGATGCAGACCGACATGAGTGTCATCAATGTGGCGCTGGCCTGCGGATTCACCTCGCCCTCGCATTTTTCCAAATGCTACCGCGCGCAATATGAGACAACGCCCTACCGCGAACGCGGGGCACAGGCGGCGCAGGAAGACTGATCCGCCTCCGGCGGGAGTATTTGTGACAAGAAAAAGCGGAGATCACCGCGCAGGGGTTACGCGGTAGGCGGTGCCGTCGTTTTCCGACAGGAACCAGAGGCTGCCGTCCGGCGCTTCGCGAATGTCGCGGACTCGGCCAGTCTGCGGCGCCGATAGGCGTTCGGCCTCGGTCTGCGTCTCGCCGTCGATACGGCTGATCATGTCGAATTTCAGCGAGCCCGCGAAGATGTCGCCACGCCATTGCGGCCAGAGCTTGCCGGAATAGATCACCAGCCCGGACGGCGCGATGGAGGGATCCCAGTAGTGGGCGGGCTGCGCCATCCCCGGTTTCGCGGTGCCTTCGCCGATCTTTGCGCCCGAGTAGTGGCGGCCATAGGCGATCACCGGCCAGCCATAGTTGGCGCCCTTGCGAATGCGGTTCAGCTCATCCCCGCCGCGGGCGCCATGTTCGGTGATCCAAAGCTGGCCGCGCGCATCCAGGGCCGCGCCCTGCGGGTTGCGATGGCCATAGGACCAGATTTCAGGCCGGGCGCCGGGGGTGGCGGTGAATGGATTGTCCGCCGGGGCCTGCCCGTCGCGGGTCAGGCGCAGGACGGTGCCGTTGTGGCGCGACAGATCCTGTGCGGCGGCGCGGTCGCCGCGATCGCCAATGGTCATGAAAAGGGTGCCATCGGGGGCCTCGACCAGACGCGCGCCGAAATGGCGGCCGCCGGAGCTTCCCTTCGCGATCTGGAACAGCTGCTGCACTTCTGTCAGGCGCGTGCCGTCCTTCGTCAGACGCCCACGTCCCAGGGCCGTGCCACTGCCGCCCGGCTGGGGCTTGGCATAGGTGAAGAAGACCTCGCGTCGGGTGGCGAAATCGCGCGGCACGAGGATGTCCAGAAGGCCGCCCTGCCCCGGGGTCGCGATCTTTGGAAGGCCCGTCACCGACGTCGCGCGGCCCTCGCGAACGTGCAACAAGCGCCCGTCGCGTTCGGTGATCAGCAGGCCGCCTCCGGGCAGGAACCCAAGCGCCCAGGGCGTGTCGAGACCAGTGACCATCGGTGTGATCGTCAGGCGACCGGCGGAACTGTCCACCGTTTGGGCGGTCGCAGAGAGGGACAACCCGAGACCCAAAGTCACTATGGCGAGAAGGCGGAAGGAATGTCGAAGCGCGATCATACCCGGAATCTAGCCCCCCTGGCGGTGCATGACCGCAAACATTCCCGTGAGGACCCAACGGAAGCTTCCGTTGCGGAGACTTCCCATTTCCGCAAGGTCGGACTAGCGTCTGAGTCGTAGGCTTCACGTTCGAAGACTCCAACACGGGAGAAAAACATGAAAAAACTGCTGACGGCCACCGCCGTAACGGCATTGACTGCCGGGTCCGCTTTTGCAGCCGGCGAAGAAATCAAGATCGGTGTTCTTCTGGGCTTCTCGGGTCCGCTGGAATCGCTTGCCGGGCCGATGGCCGGTGGCGCGGAACTGGCGATTGCCGAAGTGAGCGAGAGCGGCATGCTGATGGATGGCGCCAAGGTCACGCCGGTGCGCGGCGATTCCACCTGCGTGGACGCGGCTGCGGCCACGGCGGCTGGCGAACGGCTGATCACCTCGGATGGGGTGGCTGCGATCATGGGCGCGATGTGTTCGGGCGCGACCGGCGCAGTGCTCAGCAACGTGGCCATGCCCAATGGCACGGTGATGATCTCGCCCTCCGCGTCTTCGCCCGGCCTGAGTGCCGCAGAGGACAACGGATTGTTCTTCCGCACCGCGCCCTCCGATGCCCGCCAGGGTGTGGTGATGGCCGACATCATCACTGAACGCGGCATTTCGGAAGTCGCCGTGACCTATACCAACAACGACTATGGCAAGGGGCTGGCCGACAGCTTTGCCCAGGCCTTTGAAGCCGCAGGCGGCACCGTGACCATCGTCGCACCGCATGACGACGGCAAGCCGGACTATTCGGCCGAGGTTGCCACGCTGGCCTCCGCCGGCGGTGAAGCGCTGGTCGTGGCCGGCTATGTGGACGAGGGCGGATCGGGCATGATCCAGGCCTCGCTCGACACCGGTGCCTTTGACCTCTTCGTGCTGCCCGACGGCATGGTCAGCGACAAGCTGGAAGAGAACTTCGGCGATGCCATCGAAGGATCCTTCGGCCAGGCGCCGGGATCGAACTCGGACGGCGGCGCGCTTTACGAAGAGATGGCGACAGCCGCCGGTGTCGACGGTGCCTCGGTTTATTCCAAGGAAGCCTATGATGCGGCGGCCTTGATCTTGTTGTCCATGCAGGCCGCGGGCTCGACCGCGGGCGCGGACTTCAAGTCCAAGATCATGGAAGTTGCCAACGCTCCGGGCGAGCCGATCCTGCCGGGTGAACTGGCCAAGGGTCTGGAAATCCTGAAGAATGGCGGCGACATCGACTATGTCGGCGCCTCTGCCGTGGAACTGATCGAACCGGGCGAAGCCGCTGGCGTCTACCGTGAAATCGAGATCAAGGACGGCAAGGTCACGGAGGTCGGCTTCCGCTGAGGGAAATTTGGCATGGCGTCCGACGCGACGCCATGCCATACGCCGCCCCCAAAGAGCTAGAACCAACAAGGGCGCGCCATGATAGCAGTCGAAAATCTGCACAGGCATTTCGGAGGGTTTCGGGCCGTTGACGGCGCGTCCCTGCGTATCCAGGACAAGTCGATCACCGGATTGATCGGGCCAAACGGCGCCGGTAAATCCACGCTTTTCAATGTGATCGCCGGTGTTCTTCCACCGACGTCGGGCCGTGTGACCATGGCGGGCGAGGATATCACCGGCCTGCCGCCGCACGAATTGTTTCACAAGGGGGTGCTGCGCACCTTCCAGATCGCGCATGAGTTCAGTTCGATGACCGTGCGTGAAAACCTGATGGTGGTGCCCGGCGCCCAAGCCGGTGAGACCCTTTGGAACGCCTGGTTCCGGCGCGCCGCAATCGCGCAGGAAGAAGCCACGCTGCGCAAGCAGGCCGACGAGGTGCTGGAGTTCCTGACCATCGACCATCTGGCCGAGGAAAAGGCCGGCAACCTGTCGGGCGGGCAGAAAAAGCTGCTGGAGCTGGGCCGCACCATGATGGTGGATGCGCGCATCGTCTTTCTGGACGAAGTTGGCGCCGGGGTGAACCGCACCCTGCTGAACACCATCGGCGACGCCATCATTCGCCTGAACAAGGAACGCGGCTATACCTTCTGCGTGATCGAGCACGACATGGACTTCATCGGCCGCCTTTGCGACCCGGTGATCTGCATGGCCGAGGGCAAGGTGCTGGCCGAGGGGACGCTGGATGAGATCAAGGCCAACGAACAGGTTATCGAGGCCTATCTGGGCACCGGCCTGAAGAACAAGGTTCAGGCGGAGGCCAGCACATGAGCACACCTTTCCTGAATGCCGACAGCATGACCGGCGGCTATGGGGCCGCCGATATTCTGCATGGGTGCACGTTGTCCGTGGACAAGGGCCAGATCGCGGTGATCGTCGGGCCCAACGGCGCGGGCAAGTCGACTGCCATGAAGGCCGTGTTCGGGATGCTGAACCTGCGCGAGGGCAAGGTAACCCTTGGTGGACAGGATATCACCCATCTCAGCCCGCAGCAGCGGGTGCATCTAGGCATGGGGTTCGTGCCGCAGACCCACAACATCTTCACGTCGATGACGGTGCAGGAAAACCTGGAAATGGGGGCGTTCATCCGCACCGATGATTTCCGCGGCACCATGGACCAGGTGTTCGAACTGTTTCCGATCCTGCACGAAAAACGCAATCAGGCCGCCGGGGAATTGTCCGGCGGGCAGCGTCAGCAGGTGGCGGTCGGTCGCGCGCTGATGACCAAACCCACCGTACTGATGCTGGACGAACCCACGGCCGGGGTCAGCCCGATCGTGATGGATGAATTGTTCGACCGGATCATCGAAGTGGCGCGCACCGGCATTTCGATCCTGATGGTCGAACAGAACGCGCGCCAGGCGCTGGAGATTGCCGACAAGGGCTATGTTCTGGTGCAGGGGCGCAACCGCTACACCGATACCGGGGCCGCCTTGCTGGCTGACCCGGATGTCCGCAAGAGCTTTCTGGGCGGATGACCGGCATGGGAGTTGTCATTGCAGCAGGCGCGCTTGCGGGCACGCCATCGGTGTCGGGGGCGGAGTTTCCGCCTGTCGGCACCCGCATGACCTGCACCTTCACCGAGGCCTGCATCGACCGCCGCCCTTGTTTCGACAGCCGGGCGCAGGTTGCGATTCAGGTGGTGGACGACGCGCTGGCCCTGCTGGATCTGGGCGAAGGTCAGCTGCGGCCGGCCCGCATCCTGCGCGAAGGTGTCTGGACCAGCTATCAAACCGAACCGGATCGCGACCACGGGTTGCGCACCCAGATCCTGGACATGGCCGAAGACGGGCGTGCATCGCTGGTCGTCTCCAGCCCCGGCGAGGCCGTGGGTATGCTGAGCCGCACCGGCACCTGCATCCGCCTGCCCGCGTCAGAGGAGACCACCCCATGACAGTCTTTCCTTTCCGCCCTGCCCTTGTCGCTGCAAGCCTTGCCCTGGCTCCCGGTCTGGCCGCCGCACAAAGCGTCGAGGTCGAATGTGTCTTTACCCTGGAGTGCTATGAGGCCGAGGCCTGCAACGAGGCCAACTTCAACCTGCGCGTCGGCAAGGGCGACAGCCCAACCGAAGCCGTGGTGCGCACGCCGGCGGAAACCTTTTCGGGCAATGTCGAGGGGCATGACAGCACCTCGCTGGTCTGGACCACCCGGACCGCCACCACCGCCCAGATCCTCAGTTGGGGCGCAGACGGCAGCGCCCGCTATACCCTGCATCTGACAGACGGCCCGGCCGTGGTCTCTTATCACGGGCATTGCGAGGCAAAATGACCGACTTCCTCAACGCCTTTATCGTTCTGGCCAACTTCGTGCTGGTGCCGGGCATCGCCTATGGCAGCCAGCTGGCGCTTGGAGCGCTTGGCGTGACGCTGATCTTCGCGATACTGCGGTTCACCAATATCGCCCATGGTGACACCATGGCTTTCGGGGCGATGATCACCATCTTCGTGACCTGGGCGCTCCAGGCTGCCGGGGTGTCGATCGATCCGCTGCCGACGGCCTTGCTGGCCCTGCCCGTGGGCATTGCCGCCACCGCCGTGCTGGTGCTTGCCACCGATCGGTTTGTTTACCAGTTCTACCGCAAGCAAAAGGTGGAACCGGTGATGCTGCTGATCGTATCGGTCGGCGTGATGTTCGTGATGAACGGGCTGGTGCGCTTCATCATCGGCCCCGACGATCAGCGTTTCACCGATGGCGAACGCTTCATCATCTCGTCCCGCACCTTCAAGGAAATGACCGGCCTGGCCGAAGGGCTGGCGATCAAGACCACGCAGGGCATCACCGTGGTCACGGCGATCCTGACCGTGGCGGCGCTGTTCTGGTTCCTGAACCGCACCCGCATGGGCAAATCCATGCGCGCCTATTCCGACAATGAGGATCTGGCGCTGCTGTCCGGCATCAACCCCGAACGGGTGGTGGCGGTAACCTGGGTGATCGTGGCGGCGCTGGCGACCATCGCGGGCGTGCTTTACGGCCTTGATAAAAGCTTCAAGCCCTTCACCTATTTCCACCTGCTGCTGCCGGTCTTCGCCGCGGCCATCGTCGGTGGTCTGGGCAATCCGCTGGGCGCGATCGCCGGCGGCTTCGTCATCGCCTTTTCCGAGGTGACGCTGACCTATGCCTTCAAGCGGGTGATCGGATACCTGGTGCCGGAAGGGATGGAGCCCTCGGGTCTCGTCCAGCTTCTGGCCACCGATTACAAATTCGCGGTCAGCTTCGCGATCCTTGTGATCGTGCTGTTGTTCAAGCCCACGGGGCTGTTTGCGGGGAAAAACACATGAGCCAGACAATGCGTGGCACGCTCCTGTTCCTGCTGGTGGCAGGCCTCATCCTGGCCACCGGGTTTTTGCAAAGCTGGAACTCGGCCCTTCTGATCCTGAACATGGGGCTGATTTCGGCGATCATGGCGCTGGGGGTGAACCTGCAATGGGGGTTCGCCGGTCTCTTCAACGTCGGCATCATGGGCTTTGTTGCCCTGGGCGGTCTGGCCGTGGTGCTGACCTCGATGCCACCTGTGAGTGCTGCCTGGGCGGCGGGCGGGGCGCGGATGCTGCTGGCGCTGGCCGTGGGCGCGGGGGCCATCGTCGCGGCCATCTTCGCTTGGAAGACCGTCACGCCCGGCCGCAAGCGGGCGCTGGTCATGACGGCGGTTCTGGTCGTTGGCTACATCGTGTACCGGCAGTTGTTCGATCCGGCCCGCGCCGCGATCGAGGCAGTGAACCCGACCCTTGAAGGTTACCTTGGCGGCGCCGGTCTGCCGGTGGTGTTCTCCTGGCCCGTGGGCATGGCGCTGGCGGCCGGGGCGGCCTGGCTGATCGGCAAGACGGCGCTGGGGCTGCGCTCTGACTATCTCGCCATTGCCACGCTGGGGATCTCGGAAATCATCATCGCTGTGATGAAGAACGAGGACTGGCTGAGCCGCGGCGTCAAGAACGTCAATGGCCTGCCCCGCCCGATGCCCTATGAAGTCGATCTGCAAAACGATCCCGGCTTTGTCGAGGCCGCCACGGGCTATGGTCTGGATCCGGTGACCGCCTCGACCCTGTACGTCAAGGCGGGCTACAGCCTGTATTTCACCGTCGTCCTGATCCTGCTGCTGGTGCTGGCGCAATTGGCCCTGCGGTCGCCCTGGGGCCGGATGATGCGCGCCATCCGCGACAACGAGGTGGCGGCGGCGGCCATGGGCAAGAACATCAAGAAGCGGCACCTGCAGATCTTCGTTCTGGGTTCGGCGGTTTGCGGTCTGGCGGGGGCGATGATGACCACGCTGGACGGCCAGTTGACCCCGGCCACCTATCAGCCGCTGCGCTATACCTTCCTGATCTGGGTGATGGTGATCATCGGCGGCTCGGGCAACAATTTCGGCGCAGTTCTGGGCGGGTTCCTTGTCTGGTTCCTGTGGGTGCAGGTCGAGCCGCTGGGACAGGTGTTCCTGCAGGTGGTCACCAGCCCGCTGACCGATGGCAGCCCGCTGAAAGAGCATCTGCTTGATGGCGCGGCCTACATGCGGCTTCTGACCATGGGGCTGCTGCTGCTGGTGGTGCTGCGGTTCAGCCCGCGCGGGTTGCTGCCGGAACGCTGAGCCTGCCCCGGCCATCTGCAGGCCTGCCTTTGCCTTTGCCTTGCCGGGCGGTGGGGTGCTGGGACGCTATTTGGTCACGCGCCCGGTGCCCAGCAACGCCCGGTCAAGGCATTGCGCGTAGACCCATGCCGTCTCCTCGACCCCCAGCCGGTTGCAGAGGCGCTTTGATGACGCGTTATCGGCGCGTACCCCGGTGATGAACCCGCGCGCGCCCTCGACTTCCCACATGTGGCATAGGGCCATCGCCCCCAGCAGCAAGGCGATCTTCTGGCCGCGCCGGTCTGGCCGTGTGGCCAACATCCCCCAGAACACGTCCCCCGCGTGCAGCGCGTCGGGATGATGCAGGCCGAAAGCCGAAGCCGTGGCCACCGGCGCGCCCGTCGGGTCCAGTGCGGCCAGCGTCAAGCCGCGCCGTGCTACCCCGCGCATCACGCTGCCCGGAACCGGCATGAGACCGCAGTCTTGGCAAAGTGCCGCGACATCCGCCACCACCTTCGTGTCGCTTGCCCGGTCCAGCCGGCACAGGCTCAGATCGGCAGGCATCTCGTGCTTGGCCAGTACGGCACGGCTGGCCGCATAGGCCCTCTTGCCACCGCGGAAATGCTCGTGACGGTCGGTGCCGAAACCCAGGGCTTGCACCTGGGAAAACAACGCATCGCACTCCGTCTTGGGTAAGTAGTAGCACACCCCGGCGCCCTGCAACCGTGCCAGGCTGATCAGCAATTCGGCCGTGTCCGCGACAGGCTTACTTAACGCCACCAGTCGGCCATAGCTTGCAAAGCGGGGATCCGATGACAACAGACGCCAAAGATCGGCACTGCGCCGCATCAAACCGACCTGCGCGGGGGTGCCGAAGTATTCCTCTTCATAGACCATGCGTCATCCCCTCCCCGTCGCGCCGTGGTCCCAGACTAGGCCAAAGCCGCGCCAAAACGAAAGGGCCGGCATTGTGTGAAATGCCGGCCCCTCCGCAAACCCATTTCGTGTTGATCAGAGCTTTTTCACGGTCCGTTCCCAACGTCCGTAAACATAGAACAGGAACGCCAGGGCACTGGAGCCTGCCATCAGGTACAGTCCGGTAAATCCGGCCAGACCCATGAGCGTGGGCCGGGTAAACAGGCTCCACCACACGGTCAGGAAGGTCATGCAGGCAAAGCCCGTGAACAGCAGCAGCACCGACCAGCGATTGCGGCGATAGAGCAGCCAGGCACCGGCAAGGCCGCTCCAGACCGTGACGGCCCAAAGCACGCTCAGCCACAGGGGCAAATCGCGAACGAATTGCAGCAACTCGGCGCTGTAGAAGTTGAGATAAGCCGCGATCCCAAGCTTGACCGCGACATAGTCGAGGACGGCAAGACCATAGAAAATCAGGGCCGCGATGGCGACAGGCCAATGGTGCCAGGGGGCTTTGCTGTTGGTCATAGAACACTCCACGAAGACTTGCGCGAGGTTCCCCCGCACAGGCGTCAAAGTCCAGCCCTTTGCCCGCGTCATGGCGCCTCTTGTGCGCCCGTTTCTGTCTCAATGGTGAGATGGACCTGTCCGCGACGCATTGCAATTCGATACCGTCAACCGTCGGCCCCAGGGGGAAGTGGTACATGGACAACAGATTGCACGTCTTGGTGGTGCAGGTCCGTTTCCAGACCCGCCAGTCTGCAACTTCAAGAAGATTGTCCCGGACCGTACTGGCCAGCCAGACAGAAGGCCGCCCCCCGATCCGCGACACCGCTTGCCAAGCAACACCGACATTGGCGGCATGATGGAACCGGCAGCCGATGCGCGAGACCGCGCTTTGTCTTGAATTCAACCGAAGTCATCCCGGTGCTTGGGCATTGGCAATCGGCAGCGCGAACGTCAGGCTAGCGCCGGTCTGCGACGGATTGATGCCCAGCGTTCCACCGTGGCGAACAGCAATAGACAATGCGATTGCCAGTCCCAAGCCGCTGCCGTTCGAAGGCTCGATCTGCGAAAAGCGGTCAAAGACGGATTGTGCCGCTTCCGGCGACAGGCCACGACCATCGTCCTCAACCTTGACGGTTGCCAATGCGCCTTCACGCCCTGTCTGGACGGCAATCCGGGAAAGGCTGACCCCGCCGTGTTTCTGGGCGTTGTCGATCAGGTTCTTCAATGCTTCCGACACAAAGAACCGGTCGGCACAAACCGGAAGCGGCGTGCCGGCCGGTTTCAATTCGAACTCGAGACCCGAACCGAGAATCGCCGGCGCCAGATCCGCGCAGGTCTGTTCAACAAGGGCGCCGAGGTCGAAATTTTCCAAGGCATCTTCCCCATCGCCGTTCTGCAACCGGTCCAGCGAGAGGAGCTGTTCGGTCACCCGCGCCGCGGAATGCGCAGCAAGCACAAGCTCATCCAGCCGTTGCCGCCGCTCGTCATCACTCATCGCATCGCGGGCGGCCTCGGCCATCGACTGCACTGCGGCGGTCGGGTTTCGCAACTGATGCGCTGCATTGGAAATGAAGACCTGGTGTTCCGAGATGTTTGCCTCGACCTTCTGAAACAATCGGTTCAGCGTCTCCACGATTCCACGGGTTTCGTCAGGAACAGCGCGCTTGATCGTGCTGAGATCGTTTGGAGAGCGGGCGGCAATGGCATCCTCAAGATCGACCAGAGGCCGCAACCCGACCCTGACCCCGAACCAGACCACAAGCGCAAGCGTCGCCAGAAGCGCGACAATCAGCGCAACGGCCCGCAGTGCCAGTTGGTAGGCAAAAGCATTGCGATCGGCAATGCGCTGCCAGACCGTCACTGTGGCATCACCTTCAAGATTGCCTATTGTCTGGCGCTCGCTCAGACGAAGGACGCGAACGGGCTCGCCGCGATAGGTCGCCGCAAAGAAGACCGGGCGATAGTTGTTCCCGTCCACGGACCCGCCGGTTGGCGGATAGGCGTACCCCGCGACGTAGATTCCGTCCGGGCCAGTGGCGTGATAGAAGACCTCTCCGCCCGAAACATCCGTGATCAGATCCCGGGTCGAGGGCAGCAACGCGTCGCCCTGGGAGATCGCTACATCGCGGGAAATCGCAAGGCCGGTCGACAGCAGCGTCCGGTCGAACAGTTCCGAGGCAGTGTCATGGGCTACCGTGTAGCGCCAAAACACCAGCAGCACGGCCATGAGCACGAGCGGCGTCAGGATCAGCGCAAAAAGCCGTTGCCGCAAGGAGAGCGTGCCGCGCATCAGCCTTCAACGTCAAGCATGTAGCCCAACCCGCGCGCGGTCTTGATGGACACGCCGTGCCCGGCCAGCCGACGGCGCAGGCGGGAAACATGCGGTTCGATTGCCCGGTCGTCCACGTCGGCGCCAACCCCGTAGACATGGTCTGTCAAATGCGCCTTCGAAACCAGACGGCCACGGCGCTCCAGCAGGCATTCGAATGTCGCCAGTTCCCGGCGCGGGATCTCCAGGACCTCGCTATCTGCCATCACTTGCCGGGCCGTGCGGTCAAACTCCAACCCGCCAATGCTTTCACGGGCGCCATAGTCCAGGTTCCGGCGTCGCGACAGGGCGCGGATCCGGGCCTCCAGTTCGTCCATTTCGAACGGTTTCACCAGGTAGTCGTCAGCGCCCAGGTCAAGCCCGGCCACCCGGTCGGAGGTTTCGGTGCGGGCGGTCAGCAGGATCACCGGAACCCCTTCGCCCCGCGCGCGCAGGCCCCTGAGAACCTCCAGCCCACTCCGGCCCGGCAAATTGATGTCAAGCACGACAAGGTCGGCCCCTTGTTGTGCCAGAAATGTGTCTGCGTCGTTTCCATTGTGGATCACGTCCGCGGAATGGCCGCGGTCGCGCAGCCGGTAGGCGATGGCATTCGCCAACGCCTCGTTGTCTTCCACGATCACGATACGCATTTTCCCTCCCACAAGCTTCGCGCAAGCTTGGCCCCTCATTTTGACCCCATTGAAGCGGGAATCAAATCCCGAATCTCTAATGAGCCCGGTGGTGAGAGGAACACCACCGCGGTTGACTGGTCACATCGGAGGACACCAATGACCCAATTTGCTTTCACTCGCCGCGTCGTTCTTGGAATGGTTGCAGCCGCTGCACTCTCCGCTCCGGCTGCCGCCGAAGTGGACTTTTCCGGCAAGACCATCGAATGGGTCATCCCCTTCTCGGAAACCGGCGGATCGGCCAAATGGGCGAATTTCTTCGGCCCGCTCCTCTCCGAGGCGCTGCCGGGCAACCCGACCGTTGTGGTGAAATTCATGCCCGGCGCAGGGTCCACCAAGGGCGCCAACTGGTTTCAGAACGAAAAGCACAAGGACGGAACGCTGCTCTTTGGCACGTCCGGTTCAACCCAGTTTCCCTACCTGCTGAACGATCCGCGCGTGCGTTATGAATACAAGGACTGGATCCCGGTCATGGCCTCGGGCACGGGCGGCGTGGCCTACCTGAATCCGGAAGATGGCGCCAATTTCGATGGATCCGCAAACGCCCTGAAGGACACCAACTTCATCTTCGGATCGCAGGGGGCGACACGCCTGGATATCGTGCCGCTGCTGGCCTGGAAGATGCTTGGCATGAACGTCGAACCTGTGTTCGGCATCAAGGGGCGCGGCGACGGCCGGCTGATGTTCGAACGTGGCGAAGCCAACATCGACTACCAGACCTCGTCAAGCTATATCGGCGGATCGATGGCGATGGTCAACGATGGCAAGGCCGTCCCGATGATGACCTGGGGCGCGCTGGATGCAGATGGCAATATCGTCCGCGACCCGACTTTCCCGGACATCGCCACTTTCAAGGAAGTCTGTGAGGCGACCGACGGATGCGAAACGTCCGGCGAGACATGGGACGCCTGGAAGGCCTTCTTCATCTCGGGCTTCCCCGTCCAGAAGCTTGCCTTCCTGCCCGGTGACACGCCGCAGGATGTCGTTGACACGTACACCGCCGCCTTCAACGAGGTCATCGCGCGCGCCGACTTCGCCGAAATCTCGGCCAAGCGGGTCGGCGAATACCCCGTCTTCGTGGGCCCTGATGCACAAAAGGCGTTGGAAACCGCGATTTCGGTATCCGACGATGCGAAGGCCTACATCGTCAACTGGCTCGCCGAAGACTACGGCGTGACGCTCAAGTAAGACCCTCTGCTGCGCGACGCCGGCCGGACCTGTCCGACCGGCGTCGGCTTCCCCATTTCCATTCCACATACAGAAAGCGGCTCCATGGAGATTTTCGCGAACGCCCTACCTGCGCTCGGTGAAGCGTGGGGGCTCATCCTGCAACCCATGGTCCTGGGCTATCTTGTGCTTGGTGTCGTCATGGGCCTTGCGGTTGGCGTATTCCCCGGTCTTGGTGGCATTGCCGGGCTCTCGCTGCTGCTGCCTTTCATGTTCGGCATGGACCCCATCCTGGGGCTGGCGCTGATGATTGGAATGGTGGCCGTTGTTCCCACCTCCGACACCTTTGCCTCGGTGCTCATGGGAATCCCGGGCTCTTCAGCCTCACAAGCCACGGTGCTTGACGGATTCCCGATGGCCAAGAACGGCCAGGCCGCCCGTGCGCTGTCGGCCGCTTTCGCATCCTCGCTGTTCGGTGGCCTCGTCGGGGCGGCGTTCCTGACGGTCTTCATTCTGGTTGCGCGGCCCATCGTGCTTGAGTTCGGTCTGCCGGAAATGCTGATGGTCACCATCCTTGGCCTGTCCATGGTCGCGGTGCTTGCAGGGCGTTTCGCGCTCAAGGGGCTTGCGGCCGCAGGGCTTGGCCTGATGATCGGCACAATCGGCGAGGCTGACGCCGGTGGCAGCCTGCGCATGGCAAGCTACGACATTCCGTATCTGACGGACGGCCTGAAGCTTGTGATCGTCGGCCTGGGCATCTTTGCCATCCCCGAAATCGTTTCCTTGCTGCGTCAGGACCGTTCCATCGCCAAGGGTGCGGAACTGGGCGGGGGCTGGCTGGACGGTGTGCGCGACTGGTTCGCCAACATCTGGCTCTCGGTCCGCTGTTCCATCATCGGTGTCGTCGTCGGCATCATCCCCGGTCTCGGAGGGTCCGTGGTCGACTGGATCGCCTATGGCCACTCCGTCCAGACCACGAAAGACAAATCCAATTTCGGCAAGGGCGAAGTGCGCGGCGTGATCGGGCCGGAAAGCTCGAACAACGCCAAGGAAGGCGGCGGTCTTGTTCCGACGCTGCTTTTCGGCATTCCCGGATCCGGGTCCATGGCGATCTTCATTGGCGCCGTCGCCCTGCTTGGATCGGGCGAGATCGAGGTTGGTCCGGCGATGCTCAAGGACAACCTTGACATCACCTATTCCATCGTCTGGCTGCTGGCTCTGGCAAATGTGGTGGGGACGATCCTCTGCATCGCGCTTTCGGGTGGGATCGCCCGGATGACGACAATCCGCTTCACCTACCTCGCGCCGTTCCTGTTCATGCTGATCAGCTTCGCGGCATTCCAGTCCGGTCAGAATTTCGAGGATTTGCTCGCCCTGTTCGTCATTGGTCTGATCGGGATTTTCCTGCGCCGGTTCGACTGGTCGCGCCCGGCCTTCCTGATCGGCTTCGTGCTGTCGAACCCGGTGGAACAGTTTACCAACCAGGCGTTCCAGATCGCATCCTTCCGGTTCCGTAAAAGCTTTGAAGAGGGCATCGACTATATCTTCAGCCCGATCGTGATCATCCTGATCATCATCACCGTGGTGTCGGTCGTTCTGGGCCTGCGTCAGGCGAAAAACATCATGGCGGAAGGCGATGTTCAGTCTGGAACCAAGCGAGCTCCGATGGTCTTCCTTCTGATCATTGCAGGCTACCTGCTGGTGGCGTTGATCAACGCCAACATGATCCCGGACTACAACATGACCGACAAGATCATCCCGATGGTCATCGGATCCTTCGCGCTGGGTTGCTGCCTGATCCTGTTGGTCCAGATGATCCGCCGCCCGGAAAGAGACGCCATCTTTGCGGATAAGGAAGTGGCCGGAGAAGATGCGGACGCACCCTATGGCCTGTGGTCCACGCTGGCCTGGTTTGGTTCGCTGATCGTCGGCACCTTCTTCGTTGGCTTCATCATCGCGCTGCTTGGGTTCCTGATCACCTTTTTGCGGGTCCGCGCGGGTGCCGGTTGGGGCAAGACCCTGATCCTGACCGCCTGTGGCATTGCCTTCATGTGCCTGATGGCCGGCGTCCTGAACCGCGATTTCCCGCCGGGGCTGTTGCAGCACTATGTCCCGCTTCCCTGGCCGCTGGGAGGGGAGTGACCCATGACCCAGACAGGTATACCCTATATCTTCATGCGTGGTGGCACGTCCCGTGGACCCTACTTCCGCCGCGAGGATCTTCCCGAAGATCGCGAGATGCTCGCAAAGGTGCTGATTGCTGCGGTCGGTTCGGGTCATGCGCTCAACATCGACGGAATCGGGGGCGGTGCGGCGGTGACCACCAAGGTCGCCATGCTGTCGCAATCCAAGGATGACTGGGCCGATATCGACTATTTCTTTGCTCAGGTGTCGGTCGAGGATCAGATGGTCGATTTCAAACCCACCTGCGGCAATATCCTCTCGGGGGTAGGTCCGGCCGCCATCGAGATGGGACTTGTCGATCCGGCCGAGGACGTGACCGAGATCCGCATTCGCGCAACCAACACGGGCGCGCGCGTGGTGGCAAGGGTGCGCACGCCGGGTGGGCGCCTCTCCTATGAAGGCGATACCGAGATTGCGGGCGTGCCCGGTGTCTCCTCCCCTGTGCAACTGACCTTCATGGGCGTCGTCGGCTCGGCGACCGGGGCCTTTCTGCCGACCGGAAACCTGCGCGACGCATTTGACGGTCTCACGGTGACTTGCATGGATGTCGCCATGCCCGTGGTCCTGGCCCGTGCGGCCGATTTCGGGCTGACGGGATACGAGAGCGCCGAGGAGCTTGACGAAAACCGCGCGTTCTTTGACCGGATGGAGGCAATCCGGCGGAAGGCCGGCTCTGCGATGGGCATGGGCGACGTGTCGCAATCCGTCACGCCGAAATTCGCCATTCTGGCCCCGGCCCGTAAAGGCGGCACCATTGCAGCCCGGTATTTCATGCCCTGGAAGACCCACCCGACCATGGCGGTGACCGGGGCGCAATGTATCGCCTCAAGCGCGCTGACGCCCGGTACCGTGGCTGACGGGATGCTGGACCGCCCCACCGACGGCCCTGCAGATGTGGTCATCGAACATCCTTCCGGCACGATCGAGGTACTGGTCGATTTTTCAAGCGACGGCGGGTTCACCCTGAACGCGGCCGGTCTTGTCCGGACCGCCCGCAAGCTGGCCGACGGCCAGGTCTATGTTCCCCGCGCGGTCTGGGCGGGACCGGAGGTTGACGCATGAACACCCGGAATATCCTCTTTGCCTTCAATGGCTTGTCCAGTGCCGAGACCGCGTTGCGCTATTCCGCTCACACTACCAGGGCCAAAGGCGCGCATATGACCGCCCTTGTCGCCCATTCCGGCCATGAAACAGACGACAGCCATGCCGCCTGGATGCCGGCAAAAGCGTGCGAGATCATTGCGGCGGCCAAGGCCGAGATCATTGACGACATTCGTGGGAAGTTCGATGTGCTGTCTGGCGACCTCGGGCTGGACGATCGGCTGCACTATACCGATGTCACCGGCGCGCTTTCGTCGCTGCATTGAAGGGCAAGGGATCGATGAAAGTTCATATTCTCGACGATTGGTTCGATACGCTGCGGGCCCTGCCCTGTTTCCGCAAACTGGATGGCCATGATGTCACCGTCTGGACAGATCATGTCGAGGATATCGACACCTTGGCTTCAAGGCTGTCCGGGGCCGAGGCTTTGGTGCTGTTTCGCGAGCGTACCAAGATCACCCGCGCGCTGTTGGAGCGCCTGCCCCATCTGCGGCTGATCAGCCAGCGCAGCGTCTACCCGCACGTGGATGTCCCGGCCTGCACCGACAACAACGTGCTGCTCTGTTCCAACATGCATGCGGGCACACCCTCTTATGCAGCTGCTGAGTTGACCTGGGCCTTGATCCTGGCGGCGATGCGTCAAATCCCGGCACAGGTGGCTTCGGTCAAGGCCGGGACATGGCAGATGGGCGTGGGGAAGACGCTGCGCGGGCGGCGGATCGGGCTCTATGGTTACGGTCGTATCGCGCGGGCGGTGGCAGGATATGCGCGGGCCTTCGGGATGGATGTTGTCTGGTGGTCTTCGGACGCGGGGCGTGCCAGGGCGCGCGCCGATGGCGAGATGATTGCAGACAGCCGCGAGGCCTTTTTTGGGTCCTGCGACGTGGTCTCGGTGCATGTCCGGCTGAAGCCCGAAACACGGGGGATCCTCACGGCTGCGGATTTCGCGGCAATGCGTTCCGATGCGGTCTTCGTCAACAGCTCGCGCGCCGGGCTGATCGCACCGGGTGCGCTGAAGGCGGCGCTCGACAAGGGGCGCCCGGGCACGGCTGCGATCGATGTGTTCGACAGCGAACCGCTGACCGATCCCAAGGATCCGCTCCTTGCCCATCCCCGCCTGATTGCGACGCCGCATATCGGCTTTGTGACCGAGGACGAATTCGATCTGCAGTTTGCCGACATCTTCGACCAGATCAACGCCTATGCTGAAAAAACGCCGATCCACATGGTCAACCCCGAGGTCTGGGATGCTCAGCGCGGCTGATCCAGACCCTCGGCAATTCGCACCGCATGTCGGAATGCAACCACGGCCGGCCTGTCGGCCTGCCCGATGCGGGTCAGCAGCCCGACCGGCCGTACGATCCCCGGCGCCGGCAAATGACGAATGACGATGCGATCCACGTATCCTTCGGTCATGGCCGATTGCGGAAGGATGCCGATCCCGCTCCCGGCCGAGACCAGTTCCAGCATCGTGCTGGTGCGCTGGACCTCATAGGTCCAGAAGTGGCCCAACCGTGCCCGTGCCATGGCGTCGTCAATGAGCATCCGGTTGCCGGTACCCCGCGCCGGCACGATCAGCGACTGGTGCGCAAGATCCTTCCAGCCGATCTTTTCGGCTTCCCCCAGGATGTGTCCCGCCGGAAGGGCCAGCACCATCGGTTCGTCGAACAGCGGCTCGAAGGCGGAACCCGGCTCTCCGACCGGAACCGAGCAGATCCCGAAATCCGCGTCCCCCTGCGCAACCGCCTGGGCGACTTCGGTGGCGGCCATGTCGAGAAACCGGATCCGGGCGGCATTCCCCGCGTCCCGAAAACAGCGCAGTGCTTTGGGCAACAATCTCTCAACGACCGTGGGAATGATGGCGACGGTCACGACCGCATTGCGCTGGTATTCCAGCACCACGCTTTCATCGCGCAACGCCAGCGTGGTCTCGCGCGCGTCGTCGAGGATGGCTTGCGCCCGCGCCTTCAGCCGCTTGGCCGCCAGCGTCGGTTTGACCGCCCGGGTTGTCCTTTCGAACAACTCGGACCCGAGCGCTGTCTCAAGCTTCTGGATCCGTCGCGTGATGGCCGACTGGGACAGGCCAAGGTCGGTGCTCGCGGTATGGAAAGAGCCGCTCTCCAGAACCGCGAGAAAAGCCTCCAGATCGCCAAAATCGAAATTGATGTGCATAACGCAATAATCAACCGAAAACCGTCATTGGTCAAATTAAAACGCGCCTGCTAGGCAGATCGCAGCAAGGGAAAAGACCATGACCAGCCAATATGACATCGCGGTGATCGGCGGCGGCAACGCAGCGCTTTGCGCCGCCATGACAGCGGCAGAGGCCGGCGCGCGGGTGCTGATCCTTGAAACCGCGCCCAAGGCCTACCGGGGCGGCAACTCGCGCCACACGCGCAACTTCCGCTGCATGCATTCCGGACCCCTCGGGCCCTTGGTGGAGGACTACAGCGAGGAAGAGTATTTCGCCGATCTGCTCAAGGTGACCGGGGGCAAGACCGATGAACACCTCGCGCGCCTCGCCATCCAAACGTCCCAGGAATGCCTTCCATGGATGGAGGCGCACGGAGTGCGGTTCCAGCCGTCGCTTTCCGGCACGCTGTCCCTGGCGCGCACCAATGCCTTCTTCATGGGCGGCGGAAAAGGCCTTGTGAATGCCTACTACCGCACCGCGGAAGGCCTCGGCGTCGACGTGATCTACGAGGCCCATGTCACCCATCTGGAACTTAAAGGGGACCGGGTCACACGCGTCGAATACACCCATGACGGGCAGGATCACCGGATCGAGCCCAAGGCGGTGATCGTGGCATCTGGCGGGTTCCAGGCTGACACCGATTGGCTCACCCGGGCATGGGGCAAACCGGCCAAAAATTTCCTGATCCGCGGGACGCCCTACAACCGGGGCGTCGTATTGGCAGACCTGCTGGCCCAGGGGGTAAGCCAGGTCGGTGATCCGACCCAGTGCCACGCCGTCGCCATCGACGGCCGGGCGCCGAAATTCGACGGCGGCATCGTCACCCGGATTGACTGCGTGCCCTTCTCCATCGTCGTCAACAAGCACGCCGAACGGTTCTATGACGAGGGCGAGGATGTCTGGCCGAAGCGCTATGCGATCTGGGGTCGGTTGGTCGCCAATCAGCCCGACCAGGTGGGATATGTGATCATCGACGCGAAGTCGCTGGAACTCTTCATGCCTTCGGTGTTTCCGCCGCTCAAGGCGGACACGCTGGAAGACCTGGCCGTCCAGATGGGCCTGCCGCCGGACAAGCTGCGTGCGACGGTCGAGGACTTCAACAGCGCCTGCGGCGATACCTCGTCTTTCCATCCGACGGAGTTGGACGGCGTGGCGACGCACGGCATTGCGCCGCCGAAAACCAACTGGGCCCGTCCGATCACCGAGCCACCCTTCTATGGTTATTCGCTGCGGACCGGCGTGACCTTCACCTATCTCGGGCTGAAGGTCGACGAAAATGCCCAGTGCTCTACTGCCAATGGCCCGATCCGAAATCTTTGGGCGGCTGGAGAGACAATGGCCGGTTCGATCCTGGGCCAAGGCTATCTTGCAGGATTCGGCATGACCATCGGAACCGTCTTCGGACGCATCGCAGGACGGGAAGCTTCGAACCATGTCGCTTGATCTTATTCAGGAAGCCCGCCGCCAGGCGGAAATCTGCAACGCGTGTCGCTATTGCGAGGGCTATTGCTCGGTTTTCCCGGCGTTGCATCAGGAGCGTTTCTTTTCCGACGGGAACCTTACCCAGCTCGCCAATCTCTGCCACAATTGCCGCGGCTGCTATTACGCCTGCCAATACACCGCGCCGCACGAATTTGACCTGAACCTCCCCAAGGCCCTGGCCGAGGTCCGTCGGGAAAGCTGGGAAAACCATGCCTGGCCCGCCCCGGTCGCGCGCGTGTTCCAGGCCAACGGCACATTGATTGCCGCCGCTTGCGTTCTTGGCTTTGCGCTGCTGTTCCTGGCGATGCGGGCGATCGGCTCGGCCGGGGGCGACGGCTTCTACGCCGCGCTCTCGCACAATGCGATGGTGGCCATCTTTGCCCCGGCCTTCCTGTTTCCGCTGGTTAGCCTTGTCCTGAGCCTGCGCCGCTACTGGAACACGGTCGGCGGCGAACCTGTCCGCCTGTCGCATGTGACCGCTGCAGTCGGCATGGTCGCAAAGATGAAAGACCTTGCCGCTGGACATGGCGACGGCTGCAATTTCGAGGAAGAGGACCGTTTCTCTCAGTCTCGACGCTATGCCCACCAGTTGGTGATGTACGGATTCCTGCTCTGTTTCGCGGCCACGAGTGCGGGCACTGCCCTGCACTATGTCTTCGACCTGCCTGCACCCTACGGCATCTTTTCACTGCCGAAGCTCCTTGGGATTCCCGGTGGCCTGATGCTGGCCTGGGGCACCGCCTGGATGGCAAGGCTCAAGCTTGCGGCCGACCGCGATGTAGGGGACCCATCCGCATGGGGTGGAGAGATGGGTTTCGTCCTGCTGCTGTTCGTGGTCGCGGTCAGCGGGCTTGCGCTCTACGTCCTGGGCGGTACCGGAATGATGCCACTCCTGCTTGCCCTTCACCTTGGTGCTGTGCTGACCTTCTTCCTGCTGACGCCTTTTACCAAGATGGCCCACGGCTTCTATCGCCTCGCCGCTCTGGTCCGGGATGCACAGCGGGTGCAGGCGCGTGGCGCAACTGCCCCGACGCGGGCCCAGCAGGCCAGCGCGCGGTCATGACGAGGGTGGAACCGGATCGCGGCCGAGTGGTGCGTGCTGCAACGTGCGGCGGTCCAAGTTGAAGGTTGGGGGGGCGCGCCTTCGCCCGCTGGTGGCGACGCTCGCGATTGCGGGCCTGGGCGTCACTGTCTTTTCCCTGGCCGGCCTGCCGCTGCCCTTCCTGCTTGGTCCGATGTTCGCGTGCCTTGGCTTCGCCCTGCTCGGCGCCCGGTTGCAGGGGCCCGGTGTCATCGGCACCATGTTCCGGACAGTGCTGGGGGTCGCCGCCGGATCGGCGATTTCACCCGATGTCGTGTCTCAGGTTCCGGACATGTTGCGGTCGCTTGCGCTGGTTCCGTTCTTCGTCGGAATCATCGCGCTGACCGCCTACCCATTGCTGCATTCCGTCTTCGGCTACGACCGGGTGACGAGCTACTACGGCGCCATGCCCGGCGGCTTTCAGGATATGGTGGTCTACGGTGAAGAGGCCGGGGCCAACATGCGGGTGCTTTCACTTATTCACGCGACGCGGGTTCTGCTGCTGGTAAGTCTTGCGCCGTTTGCGCTCAGCCAGATCTGGGGCGTGGACCTGTCCGCCCTCCCCGGCGTGCCGGCCAGTGACATCCCGGCCCGGGAAATTGCCTTGATGGTCGCTGCGGGACTTGGTGGTTGGCTGATCGCAAAACGCCTCGGCATCTTCGGTGCCTCGATCATCGGCCCGCTTGTTGTTACGGCGTGCCTGTCTCTTCTGGGGCTCATCACGCATCGCCCGCCAGCCGAGATGGTCTGGGCGGCGCAGTTCTTCATCGGGCTTGGTGTGGGCGCGCGCTATGCGGGTGTGTCGCTACTGGAACTGCGCCATACGCTCCTTGCCGCTGTCACAAACGGTTTGCTTCTGGCCGCCGTCAGCGGCGTCTTCATCGCTGGCGTCGCAATACTTGGCATCGCCCCGGGACTGGATGCCTTTCTGGCATTCCTGCCGGGCGGCCAGGGCGAAATGGTCGTGCTGTCAATCATCGCCGGTGCCGACCTGACCTATGTCGTCCTCCACCATGTCTTCCGCCTCGTGCTTGTGATCACCTGCGCGCCGGTCGCGATCAAGCTGTTTCGGCAACCATAGAACCCTCTGGCCCGATCCTTCGGCGTCTCTTCCACGATCCACAGCGGCGCCCCGCAAGGGCCTGCATCACCGGCAAAGCGTGGTGCCGCGATGCAGCATCCGACTCGGCGTGCGGACCCCCGAAATTTCGAACAATGCGCGCCAATAGTCGATCAAACCGAAGATTGCGAGCTTTCGAGAAATCCCACGACACAAGGAATGTAGGCGTCTGGAGGCGATAACTTCAAAGGATTTGCCAATAGGGAAAGATACCTTTGGTACCCGAGGCCGGACTCGAACCGGCACGCCTTGCGGCGGGGGATTTTGAATCCCCTGCGTCTACCATTCCGCCACTCGGGCCCGGACCGCGTAAGGGGTGCGGTCTGTGCCTCCCCGGTCTGGCAGGTTCAAGCGCGATGCTCAACCGGCCAGGGCCGTGGAAAATGGTCGGGACGGCAAGATTCGAACTTGCGACCTACGGTACCCAAAACCGTCGCGCTACCAGGCTGCGCTACGCCCCGACACCGGCAGTGCTTATCGCCGGTTGTCAGAAATGAAAAGACCAAATCACGGGCAAGGCCAGGCCGCCGTGGCAGGATCGAAGGCGGGATGGCGCATCTCGGTTCCGGGGGCCAGCCCAAGGACGCCGCTCAGACCGCCGTTGATTTCAAGCACGGCAAAAATGTCGTCGCCGCCGGGAATACCGGTTTCATCCAGCGGGATGGCGTTTTGGTGGATGCGGCGTACCCGGCCATCGTCCCCCACAAAGATCATGTCCAGCGGGATCAGGGTGTTGCGCATCCAGAAAGACACTCGCTGGGGGTGTTCATAGACAAACAGCATCCCGGCCGACCGCGGCAGGGATTCGCGATGCATCAGCCCTGTTGCGCGTTCCTGACGGTCGTCGGCAACCTCGACGGAAAAGCTGGCTTGCCCCCAGGGTCCGCGCAGGTCGACCCGGTCCGGCGCGCAGCCCGGATCGGCCAGAGCCGGGGCCGCAGCAACACTGGCCAGAAGCAGGCCAAGCAGCAGGCGCATCGGCTTCATTCCTCGCCGGGTTGCAGGGCGAATTCCCACGAAGTGACCAGAACCGCCATCAGCCCCCGCCGGCCTTCGACCACGCGCACGCAAACCGCCTCGCCCGGTTGCAGATCGGCCAGACCGGATCGGCGCAGAACCTCGATATGAATGAAAATGTCGCCGGCCTTGCCGAAGGCATTGGCAAAGCCGAATCCCTTGGACTTGTCGAACCATTTCACGCGCGCCGGTTCCAGTGGTCCGGCCTCGGCATCGTCGAATTCCTCGGCATGGAAGGTGCCATGCGCCTCGATCTCGGTGGTCAGCGGCGGATCGATCCGCAGAACCTCCACCGCCTGCCGCCCGCGCGGCGTTTCATGCACGGCGATTTCGACCACGGCCCCGTCGGCAACAGAGCTTTGCCCGAAGTTCCGCAGCACATTTGCATGCAACAGGATGTCGGCCCCACCCGCATCCGCGACGACAAAACCAAACCCCTTGGCCGGGTCAAACCACTTGACCTGGCCAATCAGGATTTCGGTTTCGTCTTCGGAACTCATATCACTAAATGGCATACTGTTCTTTTTCTATCAGATTGGGCCAGGCTATTGTTTTTAGTCTATAAAGCTGCGTCGTCCAATAACCTATCCCGGTACGTGTTCAAGGTGAACAGTCTAGGGGCTTAACCGATTGACCGTCCAACTGCTTCCCTCCTTCTCGCGCCGCCATTGAAAGCGGTTGTGCAATCTGAACTCTCCATCGGCCCAGAACTCGATCTCGACAGGGGTGATCCTGTAGCCGCCCCAATGGGGCGGACGTTCGGGATGTGGGCCAAGCTTCAACCCCAGACGCGCCACGTCGGCCATCAGGCTGGCCCGACTTTTCAGCGGCTGCGACTGTTGCGACGCCCAGGCGCCGATCCGGCTTTGCAGCGCGCGCGAGGCGAAATAGGCATCCGACTGTTCCGGCGACACCTGTTCCACCGGTCCCCGAACGCGGATCTGCCGCTTCAGCGTCTTCCAGTGAATGACAAAGGCCGCCTTGCCCGTCGCCGCAATCTCCTGGCCCTTGGCGCTGTGATAATTGGTGTAGAAGACAAAGCCGTTGTCTTCGATCCCGCGCATCAGCACCACCCGGACGTTGGGCAGGCCCTCGGCATCGACCGTCGCCAAGGCCGCGGCATCGGGATCGGCGACCTCGTGCTTGCGGGCCTCATCCAGCCACTGACGCGAAATCGCGAACGGATCCTCACCGGAAAAAATGCCGGACCTTTCACTCATCGGCTGCCCCCCCCACGGAACATACACGAAACCTTTCGCCGAAACTTCGACGATACTAGCACACTTGCCTAGGCAATACCTTGCCGCTTCACAGCCTTGAAGCCCCGCCTTTGATCGCCTAAACGACCTTAACCTCTATCGTGCGCGGAGAATAAAGAATGTCAACTAAACTCATGCAAGGAAAGCGTGGCCTGATCATGGGTCTGGCCAATGACAAATCGATTGCATGGGGTATCGCCAAGACCTGTGCCGAGCACGGGGCGGAGCTGGCGTTCTCCTATCAGGGCGGTCCGCTGAAGAAACGGGTCGAGCCGCTGGCGGCTGAGCTTGGCTCGGATCTGGTGCTGGAATGCGACGTGGCCGACCCGGCCTCGCTGGATGCGCTGTTCGCGACGCTGGAAGAGAAATGGGGCAAGCTGGACTTCGTGGTCCACGCCATCGGCTTTTCGGACAAGAGCGAGCTTCGGGGCCGCTATGTCGACACCAGCCCGCAGAACTTCCAGACCACGATGGATATCTCGGTCTACTCCTTCACCGCCGTGTGCCAGCGGGCTGAAAAGCTGATGACCGATGGCGGATCCTGCCTGACCATGACCTATTACGGCGCCGAAAAGGTCATGCCGCATTACAACGTCATGGGCGTGGCCAAGGCGGCGCTTGAAGCCTCGGTGCGCTACCTGGCCGAGGATCTGGGCAAGGACGGCATTCGCGTCAACGCGATCTCGGCCGGCACCATCAAGACCCTTGCTGCCAGCGGGATCGGCGATTTCCGCTACATCATGAAGTGGAACGAATACAACGCGCCGCTGCGCCGGACCGTGACCCAGGAGGAGGTCGGGAAATCGGCGCTGTACCTGCTGTCCGACCTGGGCTCGGCCACCACTGGCGAGGTGCTTCATGTAGACGCGGGCTATCACGTGGTCGGCATGAAGGCCGTTGACGCGCCGGATATCACCAAGGGATGACGCTGGTCGCCTTCCTGACCGTTGCCACGCTGCATTTGCTGGCGGCCATCAGTCCGGGGCCGGCCTTCGTGATGTGCCTGCGGGTCTCGGTCGCCGAAGGGTTCCGCCCGGCGGTGGCCCTGTCGCTGGGCATGGGTCTGGGCGCGACCCTCTGGGCCTTCGCGGCACTGGCCGGACTGGCGGTGCTGTTCGAGGTTCTGCCCATGGCCCTGACCGTCCTGCGCTTTGCCGGGGCGGCCTTCCTGATCTGGCTGGCGGTGATGATGTGGACCCACGCCCGCACGCCCCTGCCGCAGGCCACGCGCGACGTTCCGGTGCGCGGAAGTGCCTCGGCCTTCCGGCTGGGGATCATGACGCAACTGGCCAATCCCAAGCCCGCCGTCTTCTTCGGCGCGGTTTTTGTCGGGCTGGTGCCGGGGGATACCGCGCTGTGGGTCAAGGCCCTGCTGTTGGCGGTGGTCTTCCTGAACGAGGCGCTGTGGTACATCGCGGTGTCGCGCCTGATGTCTGGGCGCCCGGCCCAGACGATTTATCGCAAGGCCAAGGCCCATCTGGACCGCCTGTTCGGCGGACTGATGGCGGCGCTGGCCGTGAAACTCGCAGCCGGGTAGGAACCCCGGACAAGGGAGGTCGAAGATGACGGATCGTCTGCCACATGAGAAAGGGTTCCACATCAGCTGGGACCAGATCCACCGCGACAGCCGGGCTTTGGCCTGGCGGCTGGACAAGCGCGGCCCCGGCCCGGACGGCGGCTGGAAGGCCATCGTGGCGATCACCCGCGGCGGCATGGCCCCGGCGATGATCATCGCGCGGGAACTGGATATCCGCACCGTGGATACGATTTCGATCAAGAGCTACGACAACCAGACCCAAAGCGACACGCAGGTGCTGAACACCCCCGATGCCGACCTGATGGGCGACGGCACCGGTATTCTGGTCATCGATGACCTGGTGGACAGCGGCAAGACGCTGGAGGTCGTGCGCGCCATGTACCCCAAGGCGCATTTCGCTACCGTCTATGCCAAACCCAAGGGCGAGCCGATGGTGGACACCTTCATCACCGGGGTCAGCCAGGACACCTGGATCTTCTTTCCGTGGGACATGGCCCTGCAATATGTCGAGCCGTATCGCGGCACCTGACGCCGCCCCCACCCGCGCGGGATTGCACGGCGCCGCGACTTGGTTGCTGGCCCCCCAGAAAGGGCCTACACCCGGCTGAACACTAGAGACAGGGCAGATCTCATGGCTAAAAAAGGCAAGGCCTCGCAACTCGTGGTCTGGGTGCTGATGGCGATGCTAATCGTCGGGCTTGCAGGCTTCGGCGTGGGCAACTTCGGCGGCACCATCACCAATGTGGCGACGGTTGGCGAAACCGAGGTGGACATCGACACCTATGGCCGTGCATTGCAGCGCGACATGCAGGCGTTGGAGGCCGCCACGGGACAGACCGCCTCGATGGCCGACCTTCAGGCACAGGGCCGCGACGTGGCTGTGCTGCAAGGGCTTCTTGGCACCGCCGCGCTGGATGAGGCCACCCGGTTGGCCGGCCTGTCCGTGGGTGACGCGCGCGTCGGCGCCCAGATCCAGGACATCGCGGCGTTTCAGGGGCTCGACGGCAAGTTTGACCGCGAAGCCTATGAATTTGCTCTGGATCGCAACCAGATGTCGGTGGAGCAGTTCGAGGATTCGGTGCGCCAGGACCTGTCCCGCAACTTGTTTCAGGCGGCACTGGTCTCGGGTCTTGCGCCGCAGCCTGCCTATGCCGACGCGATCTATCGCTTTATTGCCGAACGCCGGACACTCAGCCTGATCCGCCTGACAGAGGACGATCTGGACGCCCCGGTGCCTGCCCCCGATGCAGCCGCGATCCAGGCGCATTACGAGGCCAACATCGACGCCTACACCCTGCCCGAGCGCAAGGCGATCACCTATGCTTGGCTGACCCCCGAGATGCTGGCCGAAACCATCGAGATCGACGAGGCCGAGCTGCGGGCCGCCTATGACGCCCGCGCCGAGGAGTTCAACATCCCCGAGCGTCGTCTGGTGGAACGTCTGGCCTTCTCCGACGACGCCGCCGCACAGAAAGCCATGGCCGCGATCGATGCCGGCACCGCCGATTTCGACAGTTTTCTGGCCGAGCGCGATCTGACCGTGGATGACGTGGATCTGGGCGCCGTCTCCCGTGACGATCTGGGTGCGGCTGCCGAAGGGGTGTTCGCCCTCTCGGAAGCCGGTGTCGTCGGCCCCCTGCCCACCAACCTTGGTCCGGCGCTGTTCCGCGTCTCGGCCATCCTGTCGCCGCAGAACACGACCTTCGACGAAGCCCGCGACATGCTTGCAACCGAATTGCAGGTCGAAGCCGCGCTCAGCCAGTTGGACAACGAACTGGAGCCGCTGGAAGATCTGCTGGCGGGTGGTGCCACGCTGGAAGAACTGGCGTCGGAAACCGCGATGGACCTGGGCACAGTGGAATGGTTCGGACCCGCATCGGAGGGGATCGCCGCCTATGCGACCTTCAACGAGTTGGCCGCGCAGGCGACCCCCGACGACTTCCCCGAAGTGCGGCAGTTGGACGACGGCGCGCTGTTCGCGATCCGCGTCGACGAGATCATACCGCCGACGGTACAGCCACTGGACGAGGTGATCGACGCGGCCACATTGGCGGCCCGCGATGCCGCCGTGCGCGATGCCCTGCGCGCCCGTGAAACCGAGTTGGAAGAGGCCTTGGCCTCGGGCCTGTCTGCCACCGATCTGGGGCTGGAGCCGGTGGTGGTGGACAACATCACCCGCACCTCGGTCCCCGAAGGGGTTCCGCTGGAAGCCTCAGAACGCATCTTCACGCTGGAAGAAGGCGAGATCGAGGTGATCGAGGATGGTGCCGCACTGGTCCTGATCCGCATCGACGAGATCCTGCCGCCCTCGGCGGATGATCCCAATGCCGCCATGCTGCGCCAGGCCCTGGGCCAGCAAGCCAGCGAACAGATGGCACAGGACGTTCTGAACGAGATCGCGCGGGCCATGGAAACCCGTGTCGGGATCACCATCAACCAGGCCGCCCTGAACGCGGTGCATGCGCAACTGCCATGAGCCTGACCCCGTCTTTCGAGGCTTTCGCCGAAGGCCATGCTGCCGGGCACAACCAGCTGGTCTATACCCGGCTGGCCGCCGATCTGGATACGCCGGTGTCGCTGATGCTGAAGCTGGGCGACGCGGGCACAGACACCTTCATGCTGGAATCCGTCACCGGCGGCGAGGTTCGGGGACGCTATTCGATCATCGGTCTGAAGCCCGACCTGATCTGGGAATGCCGCGGCACCCAAGCCCGGCTGAACCGCGCCGCCCGCTATGACCGCGACGGCTTCGTGCCCGAGACGGCCGCGCCGCTTGAGTCCCTGCGCGCGCTGATTGCCGAAAGCCGGATCGAGATGCCCGACGATCTTCCGGCCTCGGCCGCCGGGCTGTTCGGCTATCTGGGCTATGACATGATCCGGCTGGTAGAACACCTGCCGGGCGTCAATCCCGACCCTTTGGGCTTGCCCGACGCGATGCTGATGCGGCCCTCGGTCGTTGTGGTGCTGGATGGCGTGAAGGGCGAGGTCACGGTGGTCTCGCCGGTCTGGACCCGTGACGGGCTGTCGGCCCGCGCCGCCTATGCCCAGGCCGCCGAACGCGTCATGGACGCGGTGCGCGACCTGTCCCGCCCGGTCGCTGGCGAAAGCCGCAACCTGGGGGCATCCGTCCCCAGCGCCGAGCCGGTGTCGAATTTCACCAAGGACGGCTATCTGGCCGCGGTCGAGAAGGCCAAGGATTACATCCGCGCGGGCGATATCTTCCAGGTGGTCCCGGCTCAGCGCTGGACCCAGAAATTCGACCTGCCGCCCTTCGCGCTGTATCGGTCCTTGCGGCGCACCAACCCGTCGCCGTTCATGTTCTTCTTCAACTTCGGCGGCTTCCAGGTGATCGGCGCCAGCCCCGAGATCCTGGTGCGGGTCTTCGGGCGCGAGGTCACCATCCGCCCCATCGCCGGCACCCGCCCGCGCGGCGCCACGCCCGCCGAGGACAAGGCACTGGAGCGCGATCTTCTGTCGGATCCCAAGGAGTTGGCCGAGCACCTGATGCTGCTGGACCTGGGCCGCAACGACACCGGACGGGTCTCGAAGATCGGCACCGTGCGGCCGACCGAGGAATTCATCATCGAACGCTACAGCCACGTCATGCACATCGTGTCGAACGTGGTGGGCGAGTTGAGCGAAGATCATGACGCCCTGTCGGCGCTGCTGGCCGGGCTGCCGGCGGGCACCGTGTCGGGCGCGCCCAAGGTCCGCGCGATGGAGATCATCGACGAGCTGGAACCGGAAAAGCGCGGCATCTATGGCGGCGGCGTCGGTTACTTCGCGGCCAATGGCGATATGGACATGTGCATCGCCCTGCGCACCGCCGTTCTGAAGGATCAGAACCTGTACATCCAGGCCGGTGGCGGCGTGGTCTACGACAGCGATCCCGAGGCCGAATGGCAGGAAACCGTCAACAAGTCCAAGGCCATCCGCATGGCGGCCGAGGATGCCGCGCGGTTCGACGGCTCCAACAGCTAGACTAACGCGTCAGCCAGGACAGGGGCACCGGGGTCATCCCGGCGCCCTCTTCCGCCAGCCAGTCGCCAACGGCTTGCAAGACGGCGGGATCCTCGCCCAGCAGCACCGCCACCCGGCCATCACGTTGGGCGCGCAGGCGCAGGGCTTGCAGGGTCTCGGGCGTCACCGCGTCTGCGTCGGTGAACCGGCGATAAAGCGGCACCAGCGTGGACGGATAATTCGGAACCGAGGCTTGCGTGGTGCCATCAAGGCGGACCTGTTCCAGCCCCGCGGGGGGTCCGATTGCATCGCTTTGCGCGACGCTCATCACCCAGTCCGGCAAATCCGACGCGGTACCTTGCACAATGAACGCCACCAGCGGACCATCGGGCCGCCGCCAGATCGGGGCCGGCGCAGGAAGGTCCACAATCGGTGGGGTTGCCAGGGACACACGGCGCATTTGCGACAGGCCCGATGTGGGAACCTCCGCGACCGAAGAGGCGACCATCACCGCCCTGACAGGGTCCGGTGCCTGCGCGATCACCGCAAGCTGAGACAGCCCGCGCGCAGGCAGCCCCTTTTGGGGTGTGACGACGTCAAGTGATGGGGATGCATGGGGCCTGGGTTCCAGAACCGGGCCGGCGGGCTGTATCAGGTCGGGCCGGGACGGTTCGGCAACATCCAGGGTGACCGGTGCCGGGTCCGCAGGGGGAAATGCGGCGGGCAGCGCCTCGGTAATGGCCCCGACGCCATCTTCCAAGACGCGCGGGTCTTGGGGGCGTTCCGGCACCTGATCAGAAAGTGTCACGGCCTGGACGACCGATCCGACAGGCACCGCAACCTCGGCCAGCGGCCCCCGTTCCACGGCGATCGCAGGCGTGCCAGTCACAGCCACAGACAGCACATCCAGCGGAGGCTCAAGTTCCCCGAAGGCCACGGCAACGGGATCGGACGGTTCAATGGCCGCGACAGGATCATCGCCGCGCTGCGATTCCAGCACCAGGGCGGCCGTGAACAGGATGATCCCGCCCACGATGACGCCCCAGAAAGCTCCTGTCAGAAATCCGCGTCCCACGCCTGCCCGTGCTCCGATCCTGCTTTGTCCCCACTGGTAGCGCCTTGTTCCCCCCTTGACCACCCGCGCCTTAACTGGGCAGATGTGCCAACCTTTGAAGGACCGGGGACATGCTGCTTCTCATCGATAACTACGACAGTTTCACCTATAACCTCGTTCATTATCTGGGCGAACTGGGTGCCGATGTGACAGTGCATCGCAACGACAAGATCACGGTCGAGGATGCCCTGGCCCTGAACCCGTCGTCCATCGTGCTGTCGCCCGGCCCCTGCGACCCGGCGCAGGCAGGCATCTGTCTGGATCTGACCCGTGCCGCCGCCAAGGCCGGGGTGCCTTTGTTGGGGGTCTGCCTTGGTCATCAGACCATTGGCGAGGCGTTCGGCGGCAAGGTCGTGCGCTGCCACGAGATCGTGCACGGCAAGGCCGGCACCATCCTGCACGCGGGCAAGGGCGTGTTCGCCGGCCTGCCCTCGCCGCTGTCCGGCACCCGCTATCATTCGCTGATCGTCGACCGCGACAGCCTGCCCGAGTGTCTGGAAGTCACCGCATGGCTTGAGGATGGCACCATCATGGGGGTGCGCCACCGCGATCTGCCGGTCGAAGGCGTGCAGTTCCATCCCGAGAGCATCCGCTCCGAGCATGGGCACGCCATGCTGAAAACCTTTCTCGACAGTGCCAAGGTACCCGTATGAGTGACATTCTGAGACCGCTGATCGGCCAAGCGGCCGATCGCCCGCTGACCGCTGACGAGGCTCTGGCCGCCTTCGAGACCCTGTTCGACGGCACCGCCACGCCCAGCCAGATCGGCGGCTTCCTGATGGCGCTGCGCACACGCGGCGAAACCGTGGACGAAATCGCCGCTGCCGCCGCGGTGATGCGCGCCCGCTGCGCCAAGGTGGCCGCACCCGAGGGGGCAATGGACATCGTCGGCACCGGCGGCGATGGCATGGGCACGCTGAATATTTCCACCGCGACGGCTTTCGTCGTGGCGGGTGCCGGTGTGGCGGTGGCCAAGCACGGCAACCGCAACCTCAGTTCAAAGTCCGGCGCGGCGGATGCGTTGGGCCAGTTGGGCATCAACGTGATGATCGACGCGCAAGCCACGGAAAAGGCTCTGGAACAGGTTGGTATCTGCTTCATGATGGCGCCCATGCATCACCCGGCGATCAAGCACGTCATGCCCACCCGGCAGGAACTTGGCACCCGCACGGTATTCAATCTGCTCGGCCCGCTGACCAATCCCGCAGGCGTCAAACGGCAGTTGACCGGCGCCTTTTCCCGCGACTGGATCCGGCCGATGGCGGAAACGCTGGCAGCGCTTGGATCAGAGCGCGCCTGGCTGGTGCACGGCAGCGACGGCACCGACGAGTTGTCGATCTGCGGCGAAAGCTATGTTGCCGCGCTGGAAGACGGCCGCATCGAAGATCGAACGGTGCACCCCGAAGACGCCGGCCTGCCCGTGCATCCGTTCGAGTCGATCCTCGGCGGTTCGCCCGAGGAAAACGGCGTGGCGTTCCGGGCGTTGCTGGACGGCGCGCCGGGGGCCTACCGCGATGCGGTCTGCCTGAATGCCGCCGCGGCCCTGGTCATCGCCGAAAAGGCCGCCGACCTGAAAGACGGCGCACGGCTGGCTCAAGAGAGTATCGACAGCGGCAAGGCCCTGAAGAAAATACAGGATCTGGCGCGCGTCACCACGGAGCTTGCCGCATGACCACCACCATTCTGGACAAGATCAAGGCCTACAAGCTGGAACATGTGGCCGCCTGCAAGCGCGACCTGTCGATGGCCGAGCAGGAGGCCCGCGCCCGCGCCGCCAACCCCACGCGCGGCTTCGCCAAGGCGCTGACAGAGGCACAGAACAACGGCTATGGCCTGATTGCCGAGATCAAGAAAGCCAGCCCCTCCAAAGGGTTGATCCGCGCCGACTTTGATCCTCCCGCGCTGGCCCGCGCCTATGAGGCCGGCGGCGCAACCTGCCTGTCGGTGCTGACCGACGGCCCGTCCTTTCAAGGCGCCGACGGGTTCCTGACCGCCGCCCGCGATGCGGTCTCCCTGCCCGCGCTGCGCAAGGACTTCATGTATGATCCCTATCAGGTCGCCGAAGCCCGGGGTCTGGGCGCCGATTGTATCCTGATCATCATGGCCAGTGTCACCGACGCCCAGGCCGCAGAACTGGAAAACGCGGCATTTGGCTGGGGCATGGATGTGCTGATCGAAGTCCATGATGCCGAGGAACTGGAGCGCGCGCTGGCGCTGAAATCTCCGCTGATCGGCATCAACAACCGCAATCTCAAGACCTTCGAAACCTCGCTGGGTACCACCCGCGATCTGGCGCCACGCGTGCCGCGTGACCGGTTGGTCATCGGGGAATCGGGTCTGTTCACGCAGGCGGATCTGGCATCCATGGCCGAGGTCGGCGTGCGCACCTTCCTGATCGGCGAAAGCCTGATGCGGCAGGACGATGTCACCGCCGCCACGCGCGCGCTGTTGTCGGACCCGGTGAGCGCATGAGCGGGCTGACCCATTTCGATGCGCAGGGACAGGCGCATATGGTGGATGTTTCTGAAAAGCCGGTCACGTCGCGCACAGCCGTGGCGTCCGGTTGCGTGAAGATGACGCCGGAAACCCTTGCAATAATTACGGAAGGCCGAGCGAAAAAGGGCGATGTTCTGTCGGTGGCGCGGCTGGCTGGAATCATGGGCGCGAAAAAAACCGCCGAGTTGATCCCTCTGTGCCATCCACTGCCCATCACCAAGGTCGCTGTTGAACTGACCCCGGACGACAGCCTGCCCGGCGTGCGGATCGAGGCCACCGTCAAGACCTCGGGCCAGACAGGGGTGGAGATGGAAGCGCTGACGGCGGTCTCTACCGCCGCGCTAACCCTGTATGACATGGTCAAGGCGGTCGAGAAATCCATGGAAATCCGCGATATCCGGCTTGAAATGAAGGACGGCGGCAAGTCCGGACGCTACGAGGCGGGCTGAACATGATCTCTGTTTCCGAGGCGCTGACCGGCATCTTCGATCTGCTGACCCCCTTGCCGGCGGAAACCGTGTCGCTGCGCGCGGCTTCGGGCCGGGTTCTGGCCGAAGACGCCGTGGCCGGGCGGGACCAGCCGCCCTTCGATGCCGCGGTGATGGATGGCTACGCCGTGGCGGAGGCAGGATCGCTCGTCGGGAAAACGCTGCGCGTGGTGGGCGAAGCCGCCGCCGGGCACGCGCTGGACCTTCGGATCGGTCCGGGCGAAGCCGCGCGGATCTTCACCGGGGCCCCCATGCCGCCCGGCGCCTGCCGCGTCATCATGCAGGAAGACACGCGCGCCGAAGGTGGAACCGTCGCGATTGTTGAAGACGACCCGGAAAACATCTTCGTCCGTCCGTTGGGCAGCGATTTCCGGTCCGGGGATCACCTGAAGGCCGGGCGCCGCCTGACGCCGATGGACGTGGTGCTGCTGGCCGCGATGAACCTGGCCGAGGTGCGCGTGACCCGCCCCCCCACCGTCGCGATCCTGTCGACCGGGGATGAGCTGGTCCTGCCCGGCGACACGCCGCGCGCCGATCAGATCATCGCGTCGAACGGCTTTGGGCTGGCCGCGCTGGCCGAACAGGCCGGGGCCGAGGCGCGGCTTCTGCCGGTGGTGCGGGATCGGATGGAGGCGCTGGAGGCGGCGTTTGACCTTTGTTCCGGCGCCGACCTGATCGTCACCAGCGGCGGTGCCTCGGTCGGCGATCATGACCTGCTGGGGCGGGACCTTTCGGCCCTCGGGCTGACCCGGAACTTCTATAAGGTCGCCATGCGGCCGGGCAAGCCGCTGATGGCTGGCAAGTTGCGCGGCACACCAATGATCGGACTGCCGGGTAATCCGGTGTCCTCAATGGTTTGCGGGATGATTTTCATGCAGCCTGCACTTCATGCGCTGGCCGGACTGCCGCCGCAACCTTCACGGAGGGATCGCTTGCAGTTGGCCGTCGATCTGCCCGAAAACGGCGGACGCGAACACTACATGCGGTCACGGCTTGGCCCCGAGGGCGTCACGCCCTTCACCAGCCAGGACAGCAGCCTGCAAAAGGTCATGTCCGAAGCCGACGCGCTGATCGTGCGCCCGCCGCATGATCCGGCCCGCAAAGCCGGGGAATATATCGAGACCGTTCCGCTGCGCCCGTGATTGACACAAAACGTGAACACCTGTAGAACGTATCTCAGAAAGAAACGTTTCCTCAAGGCGTTAGGCGGAGCAGCCCCATGTTGACCCAGAAACAGCTGGATCTTCTGCAATTCATACACACGCGATTGCAGCGGGAGGGCGTTCCGCCCTCCTTCGACGAGATGAAAGAGGCGCTGGATCTGCGCTCGAAATCCGGGATCCATCGGTTGATCACCGCGCTGGAAGAACGTGGGTTCATCCGGCGACTGGCCCATAAGGCGCGCGCGATCGAGATCGTGAAACTGCCTGAAAGCCTGGAGAACAAATCGTTCCGGCCCAAGGTCATCGACGGCGACAGGCCGGACGGGCCACGACCGCGCGGTTCCGTATCGGTCGAGGGCGGCGCGGGGAACCTCGTGCCACTGCTCGGCAAGGTGGCGGCCGGGGGGCCGATCCACGCGATTTCCGAAGCCAGGGCGGAAATCACCGTGCCGCCCAACCTGCTGGCCGGAAATGGACCGCATTATGCGCTGGAGGTTGACGGGGATTCGATGATCGAGGCCGGCATCAATCCCGGCGATGTGGTTATCATCCGCGAAGGCACCATGGCCGAGAACGGCGATATCGTCGTGGCGGCGTTCCAGGATCACGACGAATACGTGGTGACGCTGAAAAAGTTCTTCCTGCGCGACAGCCGGGTGGCGCTGAAAGCCGCCAATCCGCGCTATGAGGATCGCATCCTGCCACGCGATCAGGTCGAGGTGCAGGGCCGCCTTGTCGGCTTGATCCGCAGCTACTGACCGGGCGGCGCGTTCAGCGCCAGCCGCACGGATTCGACAATTCTCAAGGCCTGCGCCGGATCCTTCTGACCGGCACGGGTCCACAGGCGGTTGCCAGCCCGCACCTTGGCGGCTTCGACGCGCCAGGCGTCTTGCTGTCCCCAGATGGCCAGCGCGCCGCTTTTTCGCAGTGCATCGGGATCGAGGATCAGGCACGGGCCGGAAATCTCCCGTGTCGGGGTGACAAGCATCTGCGCGCTCGCACACGCGGCCGAGCGCCCTGAGGCCCATCGCATCTGGGCGCTGTTCACCGGCACGACCATCGCCTTGCCGTCCAGGTCCGCCTGCGCACGGTCATAGGCTGCGATCCGATCCCGATCCTGACCATCGTTTTCCAACCACGCCAAGGCAGCATATCCGTCGCCGCGCGGCTTGTTGAGCGCGCGTCCCGCTTGCGTCATCACCCCCACCAATCCCCCGGTTTCGGCGATCAGCAGAAAGGGCCTTTCGACCCGGCTCCACACCCCGAAGGCCAGCGCGATCACCGCCAGACCCAGCACCGCCGACCAAGTGCGCCACAGCATCAGCCACAAGGCCCCAAGGGCAAAAACGGGCAGGAACATCGCGGGCGGGCTGGGCACGAACTTCAGGGCGTTCTGCAGACCCGCCACATGCCCGGCCACCGTCAGTATCCAGGTGATGCCCTGCCCCATGATCCACAATGCGGGCTGGGCCATCCCCACCAGCCCCAGCACCCCGGCCAGCACTGCCGCCGGCGCCACGACACTGCCCATCACCGGCACCGCCAGCAAGTTTGCGATCAACCCGTACGAGGCAATCTGGTTGAAATGCGCCGCCGCAAAGGGCGCAGTCGCCAGCCCGGCCACGGCGGAAGACAGCACCAGCGTGCCCACCACCCGCAAGGGCCGCCAGACCCGCGGAAGATCGACCGCGCGCAGCCACCCGAAGGTCCAGACCAGCGCGGTCGTGGCGGCAAAGGACATCTGGAACCCCGGCCCCATCAGGGCCTCTGGCCTGAGCACCAGCACAAGTGTTGCCGCCAGCGCCACGGCGCGCAGGGTGATGGCCCGCCTGTCCGCCAGCACGGCGGCCAGCATCACCGCCACCATGATGAAGGCCCGCTGGGTCGACACAGACCCCCCCGACAGGGCCAGGTATCCGGCGGCGGCCAGCAGCGCACAAATCGCCGCGATCTTCTTGCCGGGCCATCGCAGGGCCAGCGGCGGGACCAGCGCGATTGCCGCCCGCACCGCGCCAAAAACCACGCCGGTCAACAACCCCACGTGCAGCCCCGAGATCGCCAGAAGATGCGCCAGGTTGCTGTTGCGCATGGCATCCATCGTCTCGCGCGACAGGGCGGAACGGTCGCCGGTCACGATGGCGGCGGCCATGGCCCCGGCCTGTCCGGGGATGCGCGCCTGCAGGCGCGCCGACAGGGAAAGCCGCACCTGCCCCAGCCAGACCGCCGGGCTGCGGGCATCGGGCCGCGCGACGACCAGAACCGGGTTGCGGGTATAGCCCACCGCGCCGATCTGCTGAAACCACGCGTGGCGGCGGAAGTCGAAGCCCCCCGGCTCGACCGGTGCCGAGGGCGGGCCGAGGTGGCCGGTGGTCATCACCCGCAATCCCGTCACCGACTCAACATCATGCGGCAGCCCGTGCAGCGAAATGCGCACCCGCGCCGGTGTGCGATGGCGGGACAGATCGCCCAGCGTGACCTGATCCAGCGTCAGTCGCAACTTGTCACTGATCGACCGATCGATCTGTACGATACGTCCCTGGATCGGGCCGTAGAAGCGGTATTCCAGCACCGGTGCGGCCACCAGATGGGCGCGGGTGCCCGCCCAGCCGAAGGCCAAGAGGATCAACGCAAGGGCCGCCCAGAGCGGCCCGCTTGTTTCCGACCCGCGCCACGACAGAACCGCCGCCAGCAACCCAAGCCCGCAGGCAATGCCCAAGATCGGACCTGACGGTTCCTGTGGCACGGCGAAATACACGCCGATGCCCACGGCCATCGCCACCGGCACCCAAAGGAACAGATGCCCGCGTTGCGCCGCGATCTGGTTGGCGATCGGATTGCCTGTCACTGGCCGGTCCGCCCGGGCATGGTCTTGCACCTCCGTTGCTCCGCAACTGTTTCCGGTCGTGGTTGCCATGCGGTTAACGGCGCTTCGGCGCGTGCGGGTTTACCCCCCTTGGCATCCGCTTTAAGGGACATCTCAGCAGCCAAGGAGCCCCAGATGACCGCCCCGCATGTCGTGACCCGTTTCGCCCCGTCCCCCACTGGCTATCTGCACATCGGCGGGGCCAGAACCGCGCTGTTCAACTGGCTGTACGCGCGCGCCCGTGGTGGCCAGTTCCTGCTGCGGATCGAGGATACCGACCGCGCCCGATCGACCCCCGAGGCGACGCAGGCCATTCTGGACGGCATGTCATGGCTGAAGCTGGATCATGACGGCGAGGTCATCAGCCAGGCCGCGCGCGGCGACCGCCATGCCGAGGTTGCCCATGCGATGCTGGCCTCTGGCCATGCCTACAAGTGCTTCTCGCCGCAGGAAGAGATCGCCGCCTTCCGGGATGCCGCCCGTGCCGAGGGCAAATCGACCCTGTTCCGCTCGCCGTGGCGCGACGCCGACCCGGCCACCTTCCCGGACGCGCCCTATGTGGTCCGCCTGAAGGCTCCGCGCGACGGAGAGACGGTGATCGACGATCAGGTGCAGGGCAAGGTCACCTTCCGCAATTCCGAGCTGGACGACATGATCTGCCTGCGTTCGGACGGAACGCCGACCTACATGCTGGCCGTGGTGGTGGACGATCACGACATGGGCGTCACCCATGTGATCCGGGGCGACGACCACCTGGCCAATGCGGCGCGTCAGACACTGGTTTATCAGGCCATGGGCTGGCCGCTGCCGGTCTGGGCACATATTCCGCTGATCCACGGCCCTGACGGCAAGAAACTGTCCAAGCGTCACGGCGCGCTTGGCGTCGATGAATACCAGAAGATGGGCTATCCCGTCGAAGGCATGCGCAACTATCTGTCACGGCTGGGCTGGAGCCACGGCGACGACGAGGTTTTCACCACGGCACAGGCGCTGGAGTGGTTCGATCTGGATGGAATCGGCAAATCCCCGGCCCGGTTCGACTTCAAGAAGCTGGAAAACATCTGCGGTCACCAGATGGCCATGACAGACGATGCTGCACTGTTGCATGAAATTGAGGCATATTTGAATGTGACCGGGGCAGATCGCCTCACGCCCACTCAGGTCGAGGGTCTGGGGGCTGCGCTCTATTGCCTCAAGGATCGCGCGAAGACCATACCGCAACTTCTTGAAAAAGCGCATTTCGTACTGGCGGAGCGGCCCCTGGAACTTGACGCGAAATCGGCCAAGACGCTCGATCCGGTATCCATTGGTATACTGAAAGAATTGACGCCGCATCTGCAAAATGCTAGTTGGTCGCGCAATGCGCTGGAGGAAACTGTAACAGCGTTTGCAGAGGCAGGGGACATCAAGATGGGCAAGATCGCACAGCCTTTGCGGGCCGCGCTTTCTGGTCGCGCTGTATCCCCAAGCGTTTTTGACATGATGCTGGTCATCGGGCGGGACGAGACTCTGGCCCGGCTGGCAGATGTGACTGGCTAAGGCCGATTTCCGGCCTTGGTCACCGACAGACACGAGCGATACGACTAGCGCGTGCCGCGCGTCATACAAAGGGACAATCATGGCTGACACGACTAAGACCGCGACCCTGAGTTTCGGCGACACCACACTGGAGTTGCCGCTTCACTCGCCCTCCATCGGGCCGGATGCCGTTGACATTAGCTCGCTCTACGGTCAGGGCCACGTCTTCACCTACGATCCGGGGTTCACCTCGACTGCGGCCTGCCGTTCGACCATCACCTATATTGACGGCGAAGAAGGCGTGCTGCTGCACCGGGGCTATCCGATCGACCAACTTGCGGCCAAGTCGCACTACCTGGAAGTCTGCTACCTGCTGCTGTACGGCGAATTGCCCACGGGCACCCAGCTGGAAGACTTCGAACGTCGTGTCACCCAGCACACCATGCTGCACGAGCAGATGCGCAACTTCTTCTCGGGCTTCCGCCGCGACGCGCATCCGATGGCCATCATGGTGGGGATCGTTGGCGCAATGTCGGCCTTCTACCATGACAGCACCGATATTGCCGATCCGTGGCAGCGCGAGGTCGCCTCGATCCGCCTGATCGCCAAGATGCCGACCATCGCTGCCTGGGCGTTCAAGTATCACGTGGGCCAGCCCTTCGTATATCCGCGCAACGATCTGGACTATGCCTCGAACTTCCTGCGCATGTGCTTTGCCGTGCCTGCCCAGGAATATGAAGTGAACCCGATCCTGAGCCGCGCCATGGACCGGATCTTTACCCTGCACGCCGATCACGAGCAGAACGCCTCGACCTCGACCGTGCGTCTGGCCTCTTCCTCGGGCGCCAACCCGTTCGCCTGCATCGCGGCCGGCATCGCCTGCCTCTGGGGTCCGGCCCATGGCGGCGCCAACCAGGCCTGCCTGGAGATGCTGAAGGAAATCGGCACCCCGGATCGCATTCCGGAATACATCGCCCGCGCCAAGGACAAGAACGATCCGTTCCGTCTGATGGGCTTTGGTCACCGCGTGTACAAGAACTTCGACCCGCGCGCCAAAGTAATGAAGCAATCGGCCGACGAGGTGCTGGATCTGCTGGGCATCGAGGACAACCCGACCCTGCAGGTGGCCAAGGAGCTGGAAGCGGCCGCCCTCGCTGATCCGTACTTCGCCGAAAAGAAGTTGTTCCCGAACGTGGACTTCTATTCCGGCATCATCCTTGAGGCCATGGGCTTCCCGACCTCGATGTTCACCCCGATCTTCGCACTTTCGCGCACCGTGGGCTGGATCTCGCAGTGGAAAGAAATGCTGGGCGATCCCGAGCAGCGCATTGGCCGTCCGCGTCAGCTTTACATGGGTGCTACCGAGCGTGACTACATCGACGTGGAAAACCGCTGATCCAGCGGCCCCGCGACCAACAGGAAAGCCCCGGCATCGGCCGGGGCTTTTTCGTTTCCGGGGCTCAGCCCGCGTCGGGCCTGATCCCGGTGGGCGCCCCGTCGATTGTCTGGCGGTTCTTGCGCTCTTGATAGGCCTGGGTGCCGTCCGGGCCAAGTGCAACGAAATGCGCGACCAGCTGGTCGTCCGCGCGATCTTCGACAAAGTCCATCAGCGGCACCCCCATCCCGCACGAGCTTTGCACCAGATCGATCCGCAGATCGAAGACCTGCCGGGCGCCCGCCACGTCCGGGAAATGGCCATAGGCCCAGTCCCAATCCGCATCGAAATCATGGATCGCGCGCGCCTGTCCATAGACCCGCAGGATCAGCGGCTTGCCGTCGAAGGCGCACCACATCAGCGTCATCCGGTTGGTATCGCGCAGGTGGCCTGCGGTTTCATTGCCGCTGCCGGTCAGGTTCAGCCACAACAGCCGGTTGTCATCCAGCACCCGCAGGCTGTCCATGCCCTTGGGCGAGACGTTCACCCGCCCCTCGCGCGCGGCGGTGCCCACGAAAAAGATGTGCTGCCGGGCGATGAATGTCCGGAATGCTTCGGTCAGGCGGGGAAACTGCTTTGCCATCTTGGGGCCTTTCACACTTGTTCAGCACCAGCCCTACCGCATTCGCCGCAGGCACAGAACCCTTGCCGCCTTGCCGCCGCGTCCTGCTTTGTCTAGGTAGACCGCGATTCCACGACATTCCTGAAAGGCGCGCCCATGATCCCCCGCTATTCCCGTCCCGAGATGGTCGCCATCTGGTCCCCGGAAACCAAGTTCCGGATCTGGTACGAGATCGAGGCCCACGCCTGCGACGCCCAGGCCGAACTGGGGGTGATCCCGAAGGAAAACGCCGAGGCCGTCTGGAAAGCCAAGGACGTGGAATTCAACGTCGAGCGCATCGACGAGATCGAGGCCGTCACCAAACATGACGTCATCGCCTTCCTGACCCATCTGGCCGAGATCATCGGCAATGATGAAGCCCGCTTCGTGCATCAGGGCATGACCAGTTCCGACGTGCTGGACACCTGTTTCAACGTGCAGCTGGTCCGCGCCGCCGACATCCTGATCGCCGACATGGAAAAACTGCTGGCCGCCCTGAAGCGCCGCGCGATGGAACACAAGATGACCATCCGCATCGGCCGCAGCCATGGCATTCATGCCGAGCCGACCACCATGGGCCTGACCTTCGCGCGCTTCTACGCCGAGATGGATCGCAACCTGAACCGCCTGAAGAAAGCGCGGATGGAGATCGCCACCGGTGCCGTCTCCGGCGCGGTCGGCACCTTCGCCAACATCGACCCGGCGGTCGAGGAACATGTCTGTGCCAAGCTGGGGCTTGAGGTCGAACCGATCTCGACCCAGGTGATCCCGCGCGACCGTCACGCCGCCTTCTTCGCCGCCCTTGGCGTGGTCGCCAGTTCCATCGAGAACGTCGCCACCGAAATCCGCCACATGCAGCGCACCGAGGTTCTGGAAGCTGAAGAGTTCTTTTCGAAAGGTCAGAAGGGCTCCTCGGCGATGCCGCACAAGCGCAACCCGGTGCTGACCGAGAACCTGACCGGCTTAGCCCGTCTGGTACGCATGGCGGTGGTTCCGGCGATGGAGAACGTGGCGCTCTGGCACGAGCGCGACATTTCGCACAGCTCGGTGGAACGCAACATCGGCCCCGACACCACCATCACGCTGGATTTCGCATTGGCGCGCCTGACCATGGTGATCGACAAGCTGGTGATCTATCCCGACAACATGATCGCCAACATGAACAAGTTCCGCGGTCTGGTGCATTCGCAGCGCGTGCTGCTGGCCCTGACCCAGAAAGGTGTCAGCCGCGAAGACAGCTATCGTCTGGTTCAGCGCAACGCCATGAAGGTCTGGGAACAAGGCGCTGATTTCATGGAAGAACTGAAGGGCGATCCGGATGTGACCGCGGTGATGTCCGTGGCCGAGATCGAAGACAAGTTCGACCTTGGCTATCACACCAAGCACGTCGATACGATCTTCAGCCGCGTCTTCGGTTAGGCGAAAATTTTGAAGCCAGCGCCCTTCGTGCTACATTCTCCGTCGTACAACGAAGGGAGTCGATCATGAAGATCAAGACAGCAATCGTGGCCTTGGCGCTGGCCACCCTGCCCGGGCTTGCCGTGGCGGACTATTGCCAGCACGGCAAGGAACAGCGGGCGTCCTCCTGTGCCCAGGGCTCGACGTGGGATTCCGCGACGCAACGCTGCACCCCCGGCACCACAAGCTGATAATCTGCCGCAAGTAACGGCAGATTAAACCTGTTGAGACTAGGCTCGGCCCACCTGCAGAACGCGGAGGGTCCATGTCTCAACCTGTTGTTTCCCAGTCACCTGTTTCCAGCCCTGCTGGCGCTCCGCCGATACCGGCCCGCCGGCCCCGGCAAGTCCTGACCAAACGGCAGAAGGCCGCCGTTATCGTCCGGCTGCTTCTGAAACAGGGCGCGAAATTCTCGCTCGACGATCTGCCCGAGGCGCTGCAGATCGAACTGACCCATGAAATGGGCGCCCTACGCAGCATCGACAAGGACACCCTCGATGCGGTGGTCGCGGAATTTATCCAGGATGTGAACGACGTCGGAGCGGCCTTTCCGGGCGGAATCGAAAACGCGCTTGAGTTGCTCAACGGCGCGCTCAGCCCCGATGCCCTGCGCCGTCTTCGGTTGCAAACCGGTGTCGTAGTTCAGGGCGATCCCTGGAAGATGATCGAAGGGCTGGAGGTGCCGCAACTGGCCGAGATCCTGCAAAAGGAAAGCATCGAAACCTCGGCCGTGGTGCTGGCCAAGCTGCCGGTGCCGACCTCTGCCGCGATCCTTGGCCATCTGCCCGGGGAATTGGCGCGGCGGATCACCTATGCAGTCTCCACCACAGGGGCGGTCGATCCTGAAACCGTGCGCACCATCGGCCATGCGATCGCGACCGAGATCGCCACGGCAGAACTGAAAGCCTTCGAGGAAGAACCTGTCAGCCGGGTTGGCGCCATGCTGAACTTCTCGCGTGCCGAAACCCGCGACCGGGTGCTGGACGGGCTGGTGGAGGAGGATGAGAGCTTTGCCACGCAGGTTCGCAAGGCCATCTTCACCTTCAACGACATCGAGACCCGGATCACTCCGCGCGACGTTCCCAAGATCACCCGCGCCGTGGATCAGCAACAACTGGTGATCGCCATTGCCGCCGCGCTGGCGTCCGAGAAAGAACAGGCGTCGGCCGAATTCATCCTCAACTCAATCTCCAAACGCATGTCGGAACAGATCCGCGAGGATGCCGAGGATCTGGGCCGGGTCAAACCCGAAGACGGGGAAACCGCCATGGCTGCGGTGGTCGGCGCCATCCGCGATATGGAGCAGGCTGGGGAACTGACCCTCATCGCCCCCGAGGGATAGGCGCCGCCCCGTTGCCCAGCCTTGCCGACCCGCGTATAGCATCGGCAACGGCTGGGATCGGAACGGGAACACCATGGGGAAGAACCGCAAGGATGACGCGCCCAACCCTTTGCATCGCTGGGCTATTCTGGCGCTGGTACGCGCACCGCTGCTGCTGCCCTACGGCCTGCGCGGGCCGGTGGTGGGCTGGCTGATGTCACGCATCGCGGCCCCCATCGCGCGCTATGATCAACGGGTCATCGACAACCTGAACTACGTTCTGCCGGATATGGACCCGGCTGAGGTCAAGCGCCTGTCGCGGGCGGTCCCGGCCAACACCGGACGCATGTTGATCGAGATTGCCTCGGGGACAAAATTTACCGACCGGATCTCCAAGATCGAGATGCAGGGTCCCGGCCTGCCCGCGTTGGACCAGGCCCGCGCCGAGGGCCGGCCGATCATCGTGGTCTCGGGCCATTTCGGCAATTTCGACGCCGCCCGCGCCGCATTGGCGCAACGCGGCCACCAGATCGGCGCGCTCTATCGTCCGGTGGACGATCCGGTGCTGGACACCGAATTTCACACCGTGCTCAGCCGCATCGCCGCCCCGGTCTTTCCGCGCGGCCGCAAGGGTCTGGGCGCGATGTTGCGATTCCTGCGCAAGGGCAACACCGTGGCCATTCTGTTGGATCAGTTCGTCCATGAAGGCGCCGAAGTGAATTTCTTCGGCAAGCCCGCCCCGACCTCAACCTCTGCGGCCGAGATGGCGTTGAAGTACGGCGCGCTGCTGATCCCTGTCTATGGCATCCGCACAAAGGACGGGTTTGACATCATTGCCGAGGCACCAATCCCGCCCAGTGATGCAATCACCATGACCCAAGCCATCAACGACAGTCTGGAGGCGCGGGTGCGCGCGCATATGGATCAATGGTTGTGGATTCACCGGCGCTGGAAGCCCGAGCTTCAGCGCACGCGGGCCGCCGCGAAAACCGGCCCCGGGCCGTCAGCCTGAAGCAAGACCGCGCCTTCGTCATCACCCGGATAGGGTGCCTCCAGCCGGGCCGGCGCGGTGCCCTCCCATTCGGCCAGCGGCGTCCATTGGGTCACGATGTTGACATAGTCCATCACGCGCCCCGTGTTTTCGCCGCCCCGGATCGTGACGCGGGCATGGGGGGTGAAGCGCACCAGGACCACGCGCACGGCGCCCGGTCCCTTGCCATGCGGCGCCATCGACACTTCCAGCCGATCCCCGGTGCGGGACACCGACAGTTCGGCCTGCTTGGCCAGGGTCTTGTGGGCGTCGATCGCAGCCATGGTCTCGACCGGCTTGAACCCGGCAATATCGGTCTGCCCGCCGATGATCATCTGCGGTGTATAGATCATCGACCGGCCCGCATGATGCGCGTAAGCCTTCTGTCGCTTGGTGAATTTCGGCGAGGCGAACTTGTCCGGCCAGCCGATATAGTCCCAGTAATCCACATGCAGGGCCAACGGCAGCACGTCCTCGCGCGTGGACAATTCCATCAGCAGGGCGTCGGCGGGCGGACAGGAGGAACATCCCTGCGAGGTGAACAGTTCCACCACCACCGGGCCGGGTTGAGGCTGCGCCGCCACCGGGCTGAGCCATCCCGAAATCACCACCAGCAAAACCGCCAACCGCATCATCATGTCCCGTTTCGTCCCCACACTGTAAGGGTGCACATTAGGCCAGCCCTTGCTTGTGAGCCAATCACCGTTTCGCGAGAGAAAAAGCGTCGCACTCAGGCGGGGTTGCACATTGTGTGCATTGGTATACAAAGCGCGCGAGACCCCGCGCAACGCCGCTCCGACTCGTCGGGGCGGACCGCGATCAGCAAGAGCCCGTCAGATATTGGGAGGCCAGATTCCATGACCGTCATCGTCGGCAAAGACACAGCCAAGACGCGTAAGACCCTTACCGTCGGCGACAAATCCATCGCATATTACTCGATCCCCGCCGCGCAAGACGCAGGCCTCGGGGATTTTTCCAAGCTTCCCGCCGCGCTGAAAGTGGTGCTTGAGAACATGCTGCGTTTCGAAGACGACGGTTTCACCGTCTCTGTCGACGACATCAAGGCTTTCGCCGAATGGGGCGCCAAAGGTGGCAAGAACCCCCGCGAAATCGCCTATCGCCCGGCCCGCGTTCTGATGCAGGACTTCACCGGCGTTCCGGCCGTGGTTGACCTGGCCGCCATGCGCGACGGCATCGTTGCCCTGGGTGGCGACGCCAACAAGATCAACCCGCTGAACCCGGTCGATCTGGTCATCGACCACTCGGTCATGATCGACGAATTCGGCAATCCGCGCGCCTTCCAGATGAACGTGGACCGCGAGTACGAGCGGAACATGGAGCGTTATACCTTCCTGAAATGGGGTCAGAGCGCCTTCAACAACTTCCGCGTTGTGCCGCCGGGAACCGGCATCTGCCACCAGGTGAACCTGGAATACCTGGCCCAGACCGTCTGGACCGACGAAGACCAGAACGGCGAAACCGTCGCCTACCCCGACACGCTGGTCGGCACCGACAGCCACACCACAATGGTCAACGGCCTGGCCGTTCTGGGCTGGGGTGTCGGCGGGATCGAGGCCGAGGCGGCGATGCTGGGCCAGCCGATCTCGATGCTGATCCCCGAAGTCGTCGGCTTCAAGCTGACCGGAAGCATGATGGAAGGCACCACCGGCACCGACCTGGTTCTCAAGGTCGTCGAACTGCTGCGCGCCAAGGGCGTTGTCGGCAAGTTCGTCGAATTCTACGGTGACGGCCTGGATCGTCTGCCGCTGGCCGACCGCGCCACGATCGCCAACATGGCGCCGGAATACGGCGCAACCTGTGGCTTCTTCCCGATCGACGACGAAACCCTGCGCTACCTGCGCAACACCGGCCGCGACGAAGATCGCGTGGCGCTGGTTGAAGCCTATGCCAAGGAAAACGGCTTCTGGCGCGACGCCGATTATGCCCCGATCTACACCGACACGCTGGAACTTGACATGGGCACCATCGTGCCCGCGATCTCGGGCCCGAAACGCCCGCAGGACTACGTGGCCCTCGACGCCGCTGCTCAGACCTTTGGCGAATACATTACCGGTCAGCGTCCCGGCTGGAAGGCCGACGACGAGGACAAGAAGGAGTGGACCGACGAAGGCGGCGCAATCGCACCGCGCAACATCCCCGGCGACAAAGGCAAGCACAAGCGCGCCAAGGTCAAGGGCGAGGACTACACCATCCACGATGGCACAATCGTCATCGCTTCGATCACGTCCTGTACCAACACCTCCAACCCCTATGTCATGATCGGGGCGGGCCTCGTTGCTCGCAAGGCGCGTGAACTGGGCCTGAACCGCAAGCCCTGGGTCAAGACCTCGCTGGCGCCGGGTTCGCAGGTCGTGTCGGCCTATCTCGAGGCCGCCGGCCTTCAGGAAGATCTCGATGCGATCGGCTTCAACCTTGTCGGATATGGCTGCACCACCTGCATCGGCAACTCCGGTCCGATCCAGGCCGAGTTGTCCGAAGCGATCAACGAATGCGACATCATCGCGACCTCCGTTCTGTCGGGCAACCGGAACTTCGAAGGCCGGATCAGCCCCGATGTGCGCGCCAACTATCTGGCCTCGCCGCCGCTGGTCGTCGCCTATGCCCTGGCCGGGGACATGAACATCGACCTGACCACCCAGCCGCTGGGTCAGGACAAGAACGGCAACGACGTCTACCTGAAAGACATCTGGCCGACCTCGAAGGAAGTCGCCGATCTGGTCGAAGAAACCGTGACGCGTGACGCTTTCCAGTCGAAATACGCCGATGTGTTCAAGGGCGACGAGAAGTGGCAGGGCGTCGAAACCACCGACAGCCTGACCTACGACTGGCCTGCGACCTCGACCTACGTCCAGAACCCGCCGTACTTCCAGGGCATGGGCATGGAGCCGGGTGTGATCTCGAACATCGAGAACGCCAAGGTTCTGGCGATCCTGGGCGACATGATCACCACCGACCACATCTCGCCCGCCGGGTCGTTCAAGGACACCACCCCGGCCGGGAAATACCTGATCGACCGTCAGGTGCCGGTACGCGAGTTCAACTCCTACGGCTCGCGCCGCGGCAACCACGAGATCATGATGCGCGGCACCTTCGCCAACATCCGCATCAAGAACGAAATGCTGGACGGCGTCGAGGGCGGCTACACCAAGGGCCCCGATGGCGAACAGACCTCGATCTTCGACGCCTCGATGGCCCATCAGGAAGCCGGCACCCCGCTGGTGATCTTCGGGGGCGAACAGTACGGCGCGGGCTCGTCGCGTGACTGGGCGGCCAAGGGCACGGCTCTGCTGGGCGTCAAGGCCGTGATCGCGGAAAGCTTCGAGCGTATCCACCGCTCCAACCTGGTGGGCATGGGCGTCATCCCGTTCGAGTTCACCGGCGGTGATACCCGCAAGACGCTGGGCCTGAAGGGTGATGAAACCGTGTCGATCTCGGGTCTGGACACGATCCAGCCGCTGCAGGACGTGCCCTGCACGATCACTTACGCGGATGGCACCACGAAGGTCATCACGCTGAAGTGCCGGATCGATACCGCGGTCGAGATCGAATACATCGAGAACGGCGGTGTTCTGCACTACGTGCTGCGCAACCTCGCCAAGTCGGCCTAAGACACGAAGGGCGGTCCGGAGCTGAAACTCCGGGCCGCCTACGCAGCGCAGTAGATACTGAAATGTCGATCAGGCACCGTTCCACTGGACGGTGCCTTTTCCGTTTGGGGCATTGTCAGTCGGCAAGGCGGGCGGGAATCCCGCCCGGCGATCATGATCGCGCGCAAACACGCTGGTCATTTGCCAGCGGCCCACCCGATTTAAGGAATTGTGTCATGTCGCGCGGCACCCTGACCCGCAGCGTGCCCGGTCCGAGACGGATGTCACGGACCTGTTGGAAGGGGAGCGCGCGCGGCTGCGACGCGCGGTTTGACCAGGCTCAGTTCGCCGCCTGCTCCATCGCGGGTCGGATGGTGCTTTCCAGCGCGCGTTCGGTCACCGGACCGGCAAAACGGGTCACGATACGGCCGTCGCCGTCGATGACAAAGGTCTCCGGCACGCCATACAGGCCCCACTCCAGCCCCATGCGGCCCGACCCGTCAGCCCCGACCGTGGTATAGGGATCGCCCAATTCGGCCAGAAACCCCAACCCCTTGGCATCGGTATCCTTGTAGTTCACCCCGTGAATCACCACGCCCTCGGCGGCCAGCGCTTCAAGGATCGGATGCTCCACCCGGCAGGGCGCGCACCAGCTGGCCCAGAAGTTCACCAGTTTCACGCCGGGCTCCTGCAGCATCTCGGCGGTAAACACCGGCTTGTCGCCCAGTTGCGTGACCTGCACCACAGGCGCGGCCTTGCCGGCCAGCGCTGTCGGCAGGGCATCGGGGTTTTCCCGCTGCATGCCGAAGAAGAACAAGGCGGCAAGTCCGGCGAACACCACCGGCGGCACCACCATCAGGGGAGACATCCTAGCCATTGGTTTTCCTTTGCCGATCTTCCACTTGCCGAAGGGCGTCGCGCAGCCGGGCATTCCGGCGCAGGCTCAGCACCACCAATCCGACCAAAAGGCCCAGCGATACCGCGTAGGCCGAAATGACCTCGGCGGCGTATTTTCCCAGTTCGGGCATCATGCCATCCGCTCCCGGTTCAGCAGGGCTTTCAGGCGACGGGCGCGAATCTCGGTCCGGGTGCGCAGCAGCACCAGCGCCAGGAACATCAGGACAAACCCGGCGATGCAGACCAGAAGCGGCAGATAGAAGACGTCGGCCACGTTCTCTTCCTTGTCCAGCGACAGCGAGGCCCCCTGGTGCAGCCCCTGGTTCCAGAACAGCACCGCATAGCGCGACAGGATGGCAAAGACCGACCCCACAAGGCACAGGACCGAGGTCAGATCGGCCGCCGTGTCGCCATTCTCGACCGCTTCCCACATGGCAATATAGCCCATGTAGAACAGCGCCAGGATCAGAAAGGATGTCAGGCGCGGGTCCCAGGCCCACCAGGTGCCCCACATGGGCTGTCCCCAGATCGCCCCGGTGATCAGCGCGATCACGGTAAAGGTCAGCCCCACCGGTGCCGCGGCGCGCGCCGCCAGGGCGCTGACATGGTGACGTCGGATGATCCAGACCAGCGACGCCACCAGCATCATCAACCAGGCGTTGATCGCCATCAGGGCCGCCGGCACATGCAGGTAGATGATCTTGACGGTTGAACCTTGCCGGTAATCCTCGGGCGTGAAGAAAAAGCCCCAGATCAGCCCGACGACCAGACATGCCAAGGAAAGCCCGGCAACCCAGGGCAACAGCCGTGACGACAGCTGCATGAACCTTTTCGGATTCGCGAATTCCCAGAACGACATGTCAAAAACCGGTGCTACAGAGTACGGGTCTGTTCTATGCAAGCCCTCTTGTTAGCGCAAATTGATGCGCAGGGCTGCGGCTGCGGCAAAGGGCATCAATGCCAGCGTTCCGGCGCTGATCCCGGCCAAAAGCACCAGTGGCGTGCCCACATCAAGGCCCGCGGCCCCCTGCGTGGCAACTTGCGCGCCGAAGATCAGTGTCGGCACGTAAAGCGGCAGGACCAGAAGTGACAGCAGCAGGCCGCCCCGTTTCAGCCCGACGGTCAGGGCTGCCCCGAAGGCACCAATCAGGCTCAGCGCCGGGGTGCCCACCGCCAACGAGATCACCAGCCAGCCAAAGCCCGCGGGCGGCAGGTTCAGCAGAACCCCCAGCCCCGGCGCCAGAAGGGTCAGCGGCAGACCGGTGGTCAGCCAGTGCGCCAGCGCCTTGACCACGGAGACGCCTTCCAGGGGGACCGGCGCCGTGGCCAGCAGATCCAGCGAGCCGTCTTCGAAGTCCAGCGCGAAAATGCGGTCCAGCGACAGCAGGCACGACAGCAGCGCGCCGATCCACAGGATGCCCGGCGCGATCCGCGCCAGCACATCGGCCTCTGGTCCCACGCCGAAGGGCACCAGCACCGACAGAACAAGGAAAAACGCCAGCCCAAGGCCAAACCCGCCCCCGGCCCGCACCGCCAGCACGAGGTCACGACGCAGCAGCGCGATCATTCGAAAGCCTCCTCGAAGCCGCCGGCCGACATCCGGCCAATGGCGCGATAGGGCGACAGGTCCAGCACCAGCCCGTCCAAGCCCAAATCTATGTGGGTGGCCATGATGGCGGCGCCGCCTGCGGCGCAATGGGCCTGAACCGAGGCCGCGAACATCTTCACGCTGGCCGCATCCAGCGAGACCGTCGGCTCGTCCAGCATCCAGATCGGCCGTCCCGTCACCATCAGCCGCGCCAGACCCAGACGCCGCCGTTGACCGGCGGACAGGTTCTGCGCCTGCCGCTCGACCAGACCTTCGAGATCGAAGGCCGCCAGTGCCGGGGCAATGTCGCCCTGCCCGAACACCCGTGCCCAGAATTCCAGGTTCTCGACCACCGTCAGGGTGGCCTTTACCCCGTCGGAATGGCCGGTATAGGCGACCAGATCCGGTGCCATCTCGATCTGGCCCTCGACCGGCGGCTGCAAGCCCGCCAGGGTGCGCAGCAAGGTCGTCTTGCCGATTCCGTTCGGCCCGCGCAGCACCAGCGCCTGTCCCGCCTCAAGATCCAGATCGACGCCTTCCAGCACCGGGACCCCGCCACGCGCCACGCAAACCCCGCGCACGCTCAGCATGACCAAAGATCCTGTTTCGGTATGGACCATCCGTAGACACAGCTTCCTGTCACGTCACTGGCCTCGCTGCCAGACCGACCCGCCGCCCTTCGGACAGAAGAACGTTGTAGCTGCGGCAGGCTTGCGGGCTGGCCATTGGTTCCAGACCGATCCCTGCCCCTTCAAGGGCCTCGCGAAAGGCGGTGGGCAGATAGGTCATCTCGCTTCCGGTGCCGATGAACAGCACATCCAGATCGCAGGCCGCGGCCATCAGCGGGTCCAATTCGTCATACCCTTGCCAGATCGCCGGGTCATGGTCGGGCAACAGCAGCAGACCCCCAGTCAGCACCTTGCCACCAACCCGGAAAAAGCCGGGGCCATAACCTTCGACGGGCATTCCATCGCGAAAGCGGATTTCATTCAGACGCATGCTCTCACCTCCAGATCGGCAGCCCGGACAGGGCCGATGCCCCGATCACCGAAAAGGCCACCCCGCGATACAGTCGCTCGTGCTCGGGTCGGAATATCCAGCCGCCCAGCATGTTGCCCAGCACCGATGGCACGGTCAGGATCACCCCCAAACCCAGCGGTACCAGCGCCAGAATCCCTTTCACCCACAACGCCACGAGCAGCAGCACATCATAGAGAAACAGGTAAACCATGATCGAGGCGCGGACCATCGACGCCGGATGCGGTGCGGCCAGATACAGCAGGATCACCGGCGGCCCCGGCATACCGGTCAGTCCGCCCAGAAACCCGGCCATCCCGCCGGTGGCGGTTACCAGGCGCGGCCCCACGGGTCCGCGATAACGCAGCCCGCTCAGCAGGCAGGCCAGCATGACCAGCGCAAGTCCCGAGACCACCCAGGCAAAGACATCGGCCCGCACCTGCACCAGAACCCACAGTCCCAGCGGCAAGGTGATCACCGTCGCCCCCAGCATCAGCGTGATATCGCGCCGATTGGCGATCCGCGCCGCACGCGGCAGGTTGGGCATGGGTCCGAATATTTCCATCACCATCAACGCCATGATCGCCCAAAGCGGATCAAGAAACCGGGCTGCAACCGGCATGAACACCAATGCCGTGCCAAACCCGGAAAACCCGCGAACGATTCCCCCAACGAAGGAAGCCGCGATCAACCATCCCAAGCCCGGCAAGGCCAGAACCTGGGAGATCAGATCAGGCATCGATATCGGCGAACTGCGTCCCGGCCTTGGCGTCCGGCTTGGACCAGTCGCGTTTCACACCCAGCTTCAGCAACACCGCCGAGGCCACGAAAATCGACGAATAGGTGCCGATCACTACGCCCCAGATCATCGCAAAGACAAATCCCCGGATCACATCCCCGCCCAGCACGAACAACGAAATCAGCGCCAGAAGCGTGGTGACCGAGGTCATCACCGTCCGGCTCAGGGTCTCGTTGATCGACAGGTTCAGAACGTCCTTCAACTCTGTCTGCTTGAAGCGGATCAGGTTCTCGCGCACCCGGTCGAAGACCACCACGGTGTCGTTCAGCGAATAGCCGACGATGGTCAGAAGTGCCGCAATGATCGCCAGGTCGAACTTGATCTGCAGCACCGAGAAGATGCCGATGGTAACGATCACATCGTGGATCAGCGCGGCCACGGCGCCAACCGAGAACTGCCATTCAAAGCGCAACCAGATGTAGAACAGCACCGCACCGATGGCCAGAACCACAGCCAGGACCGCAGATTGCACCAGCTCGCCGGACACTTTCGGGCCGACCGATTCGACCGACGGGAAGGTGATGGACGGGTCCAACTCCTGCAAGGCGGCCTCGACCGCCAGCACGGTTTCGGCGGCGACGCTGGCATCGCCATCGCCCTGCGCCTCGATCCGGATCTGGGCCACATGTTCGTCTTCGCCGAATCCGGCGTCAAAGACCTCGGTGATCGACACATCGCCCAGTCCCAGCGGCGCAATGGCATCCCGATAGGCGGCCACGTCGATGGGCTGGCTGCTTTCGGTGCGGATCGTGGTGCCGCCCCGGAAGTCGATGCCATAGTTCAGCCCGATCACCGCGAAGGCGACGAGGGACGCCAGAACGGCCAGCACCGACAGGCCGAAGGTGATCTTCCAGGTGCGGAAGAAATCCCAGTTGGTCTCGGCGGGTACAAGTCTCAGGCGCATCTCAGACCTCCAGAGCTTTGGGGCGACGGCGTTCGAACCAGATCACGATCATCAGACGGGTCACGAAGATCGCCGTGAAGACCGAGGTCAGGATGCCCAGCCCAAGCGTCACGGAAAAGCCGCGCACCGGGCCCGAGCCCATGACGAACAGGATGGCTGCCGTGATGAATGTGGTGACATTGGCGTCCAGAATGGCCGACAGGGCCTTTTCATAGCCCAGTTCGATGGCGCGGGCCGGGCCCTTGGCGCGTTTCAATTCTTCCTTGATCCGCTCGAACACCAGCACGTTGGCATCCACCGCCATGCCGATGGTCAGCACGATCCCGGCAATGCCCGGCAGGGTCAGTGTGGCGCCGATCAGCGACAGCAGGCCGAAGATCAACCCGACGTTGATGATGAGCGCAACGTTGGCGATCAACCCGAACAGGCCATAGCTGAGCGCCATGAACACCAGCACCCCGGCAAAGGCCACAAGGCTGGCCACCTTGCCCGCGTCGATGCTGTCCTGTCCCAGTTCGGGACCGATGGTGCGCTCTTCCAGAAAGGTCATGCCTGCGGGCAGCGCACCGGCGCGCAGAAGCACCGCCAGTTCCGTGGACCCCTCGACCGAGAAGTTGCCGGTGATGATGCCGGACCCGCCGGGAATATGGCTCTGGATCACCGGGGCCGAAATGACCTCGCCGTCCAGGATGATGCCGAAGGGGCTGCCGATGTTCTCGGCGGTATATTCACCAAACTTGCGCGCGCCTTGCGGGTTGAACCGGAAGTTCACCGCCGGGCGCCCGTTCTGGTCAAAGGCAGGCTGCGCGTCGGTCAGCTCCTCGCCCGAGACGACCACCGCGTCCTCGACGATGTAATAGGTGCCCTGCTCGTCCAGCGAGGGCATCAGCACGTTGCCGGCACCGGGACGGCTTTCGGGATCGGTGGTGCGGCCCACGACCGACTGGAAGGTCAGCCGCGCGGTGGTGCCGATCAACCCCTTCAATTCCTCGGCCGAACCAATACCCGGCACCTGGATCAGGATCCGATCCTCGCCCTGGCGCTGGATGGTCGGCTCCCGCGTGCCAACTTCGTCGACACGGCGGCGGATGATTTCAAGGCTTTGCTGAACGGTGCGCGCGTCGGTGGCTGCGCGCTCCGCCTCCGACAGACGGATCACGACATCGCTGCCCTCGGCGGAAACTTCGATGTCTGACGCCCCGACACCGGTCAGCGACACGATGGGCCGGGACAGATCGCGCGCGACCGACACGGCCCGGTCGATGCCGGCAGGTTCGCCGATGCGCACCCGCAACTCGTCCGGGGCGCTGTCCTGACGGCGGATGGTGCCGACGGTTGCACGCTCGGCCCGCAATGCGTTGCGCACCTCGGGCCACATGCCGTCCAGACGGTCGGCATAGACATCCTCGACATGGACCTCGGCCAGCAGATGCGCACCGCCGCGCAGATCAAGCCCCAGATTGACAATCCCCGAGGGCAGGAACGACGGCCAGAAACCGGCGTCCGCTTCCTGCTCGGGCGTTGCCACCCCACCCTGCGCCTCGATGGCCGCCAGCGCGTCATTGTGAACTTCCACCCGTCCGTAGAACAGGTTGGGAAGCGCCAGAATCAACCCGGCGGCCACCACCGCCCAGATGACCACCCGCTTCCAGAGGCTAATCTGTAACATGAACGCGCTCCGCGGCCCCCGGGGGGCTCAGCTTCAGTTGTTGGCCGGTTCGGTCTTGCTCAGAACCTGGGCGATGGTGCTCTGGATGACGCGCACTTTCACGCCTTCGGCCAGTTCGACCTCAAGCTCGCCGTCGTCCTTGACCTTGACGACCTTGCCAATGATGCCGCCCTGGGTGACGACCAGGTCGCCCCGGCGCAGCGCCTGAACCATCTTCTGATGCTCTTTCACTTTCTTCTGCTGCGGACGGATCAGCAGGAAGTACATGATGGCAAAGATCAGGATCAGGGGGACAAAGCTGGAAATGGCGCCCATCGGCCCGCCCGCCTGCGCGAAAGCGGGCGTAGCGGCGATGGCGACCAGAGCGGCCGTGGCAAAACGTGCGGACATGGGATCTCCTAGATGTGAGCAGGCCGGCACCCGGCCCCGGAATTAGCGCGCAACCTAGGCACAGCCCGCGCCATTGGCAAGGCGATCCCGACCTGCCGTTGCGGTGGGGTCAGTTGGCCGCGCCCTGCCCCCGACAGCGGTGCCCTCCCGCCCGTCGTCAGCGCCCCGAGGGCGCGCTTTCTCCCGTTGGGCGCGGGCGCAGTGCGTCCTGCGGCCGCGCTGCGCCCGCGCCCCTGACTTCTTTTTGGCAAAAATACTCACGGCGCGACCTCGCAACCGCGCAACGGGCTGCAGCTGAGCGGGCAGTCCACAAACCACCCTTGGCCCGCCCGTCGATCTCGTCCATAAGGCCCCCGGACCTCGCCAGACGGAAAGACCCATGCACGATATCCGCTTCATCCGCGACACCCCCGATGCCTTCGACGCCGCCATGGAACGCCGCGGCCTGTCCGGCGTTTCCGCCCAGGTTCTGGCGCTCGACAGCGCGCGGCGCGAGAAGATCACCGCCTCGGAAACCGCCCAGGCCGAGCGCAACGCCGCCTCCAAACAGGTTGGCGCCGCCAAGGCGCGCGGGGATGAGGACGAATTTTCCCGCCTCCGCGACCTGGTCGCCGCCAAGAAAACCGAGATCGCGGACCTGGATGCCGCCGCAAAGGCCGCGGACGAAGACCTGCGTGACCTGCTGATGTCCCTGCCCAACATCCTGAACGCCGAAGTCCCCGACGGCGCCGACGAGGCCGAGAACGTCGAGTTGCGCCGCTGGGGCACCCCGCGTGCGCTGGATTTCGCCCCGAAAGAGCATTTCGATCTGGACGGCGTGAAACCCGGCATGGATTTTGAAACCGCCGCCAAGCTGTCAGGCGCGCGCTTTGTCGTGCTGTCCGGCGCCGTGGCGCGGATCCATCGTGCGCTGGCGCAATTCATGGTCAACACCCATGTGGATGACAACGGGCTGACCGAAACCTGGACCCCGGTGCTGGTGCGCGAAGAGATGCTCTATGGCACCGGCCAGCTTCCGAAGTTCGGCGAGGACAGCTACCAGACCCGCGAAGGCTGGTGGCTGGTGCCCACCGCCGAGGTGACGCTGACCAATATCGTCAACGGTTTGATCGTCGAAGACGCCTCACTGCCGCGCCGCTACGTCGCCCACACCCAGTGCTTCCGCTCAGAAGCCGGATCAGCGGGCCGCGACACCGCCGGCATGCTGCGCCAGCACCAGTTCGAGAAGGTCGAGATGGTGTCGATCACCCGGCCCGAGACTTCCGCCGACGAACACGACCGCATGACCCGCTGTGCCGAGGATATTCTGGAACGGCTGGGCCTGCCCTATCGTACCGTGGTGCTGTGCTCGGGCGACACCGGGTTCGGCGCGGTGCGCACCCATGACATCGAGGTCTGGCTGCCGGGCCAGGGCAGCTATCGCGAGATCTCGTCGGTGTCCAATTGCGGTGCCTTCCAGGCGCGCCGCATGAACGCCCGCTTCCGTCCCGAAGGCGGCGGCAAGCCCGAGTTCGTACACACGCTGAATGGCTCTGGGCTGGCCGTAGGCCGCACATTGATCGCGGTTCTGGAAAACGGTCAGCAAGCCGATGGCAGTGTCGATCTGCCCGCATGCCTGCATCCCTATCTGGGCGGCAAGACCCGGCTGGCCGCCGACGGCACGCTGGTCTGACCCAAGAAAAGGGCGGCCCCGAAAGGCCGCCCAGATTTCAGTCCACCCGCTTGGGGCCCAGATGCTTGCGCAGCTTCGAGGGCCCCTTTTTCTTCTTGTCCTTGTAGGGGTTCTTGTCCGCCTGGCTGCGCAGCACCAGCCGGATCGGCGTGCCGGGCATGTCAAAGTCGGCGCGCAACCCGTTGACAAGATAGCGTTTGTAGCTTTCGGGCACCTTGTCGGGATGCGAACACATCACCACGAACCCCGGCGGGCGGGTCTTGGCCTGGGTCATGTAGCGCATCTTGATCCGGCGGCCGCCCGGCGCGGGAGGCGGATGCGCCTCCAGCATTCCACTCAGCCACAGGTTCAGCTTGGCGGTCGGGATCCGGCGGTTCCAGACGTCATGCGCGCGGAACACCGCCTCCTGCAACCGCTCCATCCCCCGCCCGGTCAGGGCCGAGACGGTGACCAGCGGTGCGCCGGACAATTGCGGCAGCAGGCGGTTGAACGCCTCTTTCAATTCGGCCAGCCGCGCCTGCCGGTCTTCGACCGCATCCCATTTGTTGACAGCGATCACCACGGCCCGGCCTTCGCGTTCGGCCAGATCGGCGATGCGCAGATCCTGCTGTTCGAAGGGAATATCCGCATCCAGCAGCACGATCACGACTTCCGCGAATTTCACCGCCCGCAGCCCGTCGGACACTGACAGTTTCTCGACCTTGTCCTGGATCTTGGCGCGCTTGCGCATCCCGGCGGTGTCGAACATCCGCACCGGGGTGCCCTTCCAGGTCATCGGCACGGAAATCGAATCGCGGGTGATCCCGGCCTCGGGTCCGGTCAGCAGGCGATCCTCGCCCAGCAGCCGGTTGATCAGCGTCGACTTTCCGGCATTGGGACGGCCCACCACGGCGATCTGCATGGGCTTGCCCTTGTCCAGATCGGCAACCCCGTGCTCATCAACAGCAACTTCGGTCTCGGGGGCGGTGCGTTCCGCAAGTTCTTCGAACTCCTCCGAGATCGGGCGCAGAATCGACATCAGCTCGCTCATGCCCTCGCCGTGTTCGGCGGACACCCGCAGCGGCTCTCCCAATCCCAGCGAATAGGCTTCGATGACGCCACCGTCGGCGGCAGAGCCTTCGGCCTTGTTGGCCGCCAGGATCACGCGGCGGCCGCGGCGGCGCAGGATATCTGCGAACACTTCGTCCGACGGCGTGATGCCGGTGCGCGCGTCGACCATGAACAGGCAGACATCGGCCATGTCGACGGCGCGTTCGGTCAGGCGGCGCATGCGGCCTTGCAGGCTGTCGTCGGTGACTTCCTCCAGACCGGCGGTGTCGATCACGGTAAAGCGCAGGTCGGCCAGGCGGCCCTCGCCTTCGCGCAGGTCACGGGTCACACCGGGCTGATCATCGACCAACGCCAGCTTCCGGCCGACAAGCCGGTTGAACAGGGTGGATTTGCCCACATTGGGGCGGCCCACGATGGCTAGGGTGAACATCTGCGACTCCGCTGACTGCGCTCAGGCGCGCAGCCTTACACCCTTCGCGCGTCAACGAAAAGCGTGTAGCTGTCCATCGGTGGTGACAACATACAGAGTCCGGCCCGCCACGATCGGGTTGACCGCCGCCGGCGCGCCCAGATCAATGGTGCGCAGAAGTTGTCCCGAAGCCGGATCAACCTCGCGCAGCAAGCCGTCGCTGGACACAATGATCAGACGCCCGCCGGCCAGAACCGGGCCGTAATGGGCAAAGACCCCGCGCCGCTTCTTCACCTTGTCCTTGGTGAACAGCGGCAGCGTCGCTGACCAGATCTTGTTGCCGTCTGCCGCGTTGATCCGGATCAGTTCGGCCTGATCGGACAGGAAGTAGATCGAATTGCCTTCGGGCCACACCGCACTGACCGCGCCATCCTGTGCGGTCCAGATGCGTTCGCCCGAAGCAGCATCCAGCGCCGCAAGACGGCCATTGTTGGTGCCTACATACAGGCGATTGCCCACAACGACCGGTGACGCGCTGATGTCGCTGACGGCCGTATAGGCGCGCCCCGGGCGCTGCCCCGACACGGTGGTGGACCACAGCCGCACCCCGCCCTGCCGCAGCACCGAGATCACGTCATTGGAGCCGAAGGGGAAGATCACCGACCGGCTGGTCACCGCCGGGGTCGCCCCGAAGTTCACGACCGAGCCCGATTCCTGCGCCAGCACCTGCCACAGAACCCGGCCGTTCCTGATGTCGATGGCCCAGGCCTGGCTGTCGCGGGTGGTCAAATAGACGATCCCGCCCGAGACCACGGGCGCGCCATTTGGGACCGAGCCCAGCCGTTGTTCCCAGATCGGGGTGCCGCTGGTCGCGTCGATGACCTGAAGGCGCCCGTAGGGCGAATTCACATAAAGCCGCCCGTCGGCATAGGTGACACCGCCGCCCGCGGCCTCGCCCGGACGTTCGCCTTCCGGTGTCAGGTCGCGCTGCCACAGCACCGCGCCGCTGGGCGCGGTGGCCTGCAATTGGGCAAAGGCGGTCAGGGTAAAAACCCGGCCCCCGCCCACCACCGGATCGGCGGTCATCCGCGCGCGGCGCGTGCTGGCCGACCCGATCTTGGTGCGCCAGACCTGGGTCAGCGGCGATCCCAGCGCGGGCTGCGTGATCTGATGCGTGTTGGAGCCGTTGACCGTCGGCCAGTCTGCGTTGGCGCGTGCGCCGGGCAAGCCGGTGGCGCGGCTTTCGCCGGTCACCGTATAGGGGGCGTTCGGGATGACCTTGGGCAGCGGCGCCGGTTCCTGCTGGTTGGCAAGGCTGCCGTCGCTGACGGATTCGGCATAGGCGCTTTGCGCTTCATCCACGTCGCGCAGGTCGAAGCGGTCGCCGGGCAACAGTTCTTCATCCGGACCACAGGCGGTCACACCGGCCAGCACACAGGCCAGCAGGGCAAGCGAGCGCCCGCGCGGGCGTCTCGAAACACTCGTTTCGGTCCGAATCAAGATCACGAATCTCCGTCGGCGGGGCCCAGCACGATCAGGATCTGTTCGATCCGCTGCCGTTGGGCAAAGCCGGTGCCGGCATCATCGGACACCTGTTGTAGCAGATCGCGGGCAAGATCGGTTTCACCGCGCTCCATCTGCAGCAAGGCAATCTGTTCCTGCGCCAGCAGACGCAGCGGCGCGCCGGGGGCGGTCAGCGGTTCCAGCAGGGCAATCCGGTCGGCGGTCATCAGCGGATAGTCGGTCAGTCCCGCCAGTTTCAGCGCGGCCAGATCGCGATAGATCTGCGGCTGCTCCGGCGTGTCGATCACCGACTTCAGGAAGGCACCGGCCCGTTGGGCATCCACCTGCGCGGCTTCAGAGGCCGCCAGCAGCGCCACCAGCGACTTGGCGTCGCCTTCGACATCGATGCTTTCCAGCGCAGTCAGGCGCGACAGCGCCGTGTCCCGCTCCAGCGCGCTGAAGATCGAGTCGCCCAAAGCTTCGGCTGCCGCCTGTTCACGGGCCTTTTGCCATTCCACGTAGCTGGCGCCGGCCACGATCAGAACCACAGCAAGGATCGGAATCCAGCCGTATTTGCGGGCCAATGCGAAAAGACGGTCGCGACGGACCTCTTCCGTGACCTCTTCGATAAAGCTGTCTGCCTGGCTCAATTTCCTGCCTCCACAAGCGGATGGATCGGGTTCTACGTGTCGTTGACCGCTTTGCCAAGGTCAAGGGGTCATGGCCACACCTCTTTCCTTGGAATTCTGCGTGCTACATACCTTGAAGACAGGGGCAACTCGCCCTAATCTAAACTGGTCGGTTCAGCAGCCATGCTGCGCCCTGATTGTCCTGTATATGAACACGAAATAGGTTGTACGATGAGGTTTCTTTCCATTCTGACGGCGATTGTGGTCGGTATCGCCCTGTACGCCATCGTGTTCGAGCGAGACCGGGTTCTGGCCATTGCCGGGAAGCCGCCCGAGGACGCACAGGCCGCAGGGATGCCCGAAGCGGCACCCGAGGCCCCGACCTCGATTGCCGGTGACATGACGCAAGCCGAACTGGTTTCGGTGGTGGTTCTGGACAGTGTTGCCGATCTGGTCGAGACCTCGGTGGTGCTGCGCGGCCAGACCCAGGCCGACCGCGAGATCGAAGTGAAATCGCAAATCAGCGGGCTGGTGATCTCGCCCCCCCTTCAGAAGGGCACCTTTGTCGAAGCGGGCACCGTGTTGTGCGAGATCGATCCCGGCACGCGGCCTGCACAACTGGCCGAGGCCGAAGCCCGTCTGGCCGAAGCACAAATCTCCAACACCGCCGCGTCGAAGCTGGCCGAAGGCGGCTTTGCTTCGGAAACCCGCGCCGTGGGTGCCAAGGCGACCCTGCAATCCGCGCAGGCCGCCGTCGAGGCAGCGAACACCGAGATCGACCGTCTGAAAATCACCGCGCCTTTCGCTGGCCTGCTGGAAAGCGACACCGCCGAACTGGGCAGCCTGATGCAGGCCGGGGCCCATTGCGCGACGGTGATCCAGCTCAACCCGATCAAGATCGTGGCCTATCTGCCCGAAACCATGGTCGATGCCGTCAAGCTGGACGCGATGGCGCAGGCGCGCCTGTCCACGGGCCGCGAGGTCACGGGGCGTGTCACCTTCATCGCCCGCTCTGCAGATCCGCAGACCCGCACCTTCCGGGTCGAGGTTTCGGTGGAAAACGATGACCTGAGCATTCGCGACGGGTTGACCGCCAATATCGCCATCGCCGCGGACGGCGTGAAGGCGCATCTGATCCCCGCCTCGGCCCTGACCCTGAACGATCACGGTACCATGGGCGTGCGCGTGGTCGGTGACGATGACGTGGTGCAATTCTACCCGGTGCGCATTGAACGCGACACGCTGGAGGGCGTCATCATCACCGGCGTTCCTGACACGGCCGCGATCATCACCGTGGGCCAGGAATACGTGACCGAGGGCGTGCGCGTGAAAATCGGCAAGCGTGGGAGCAACGCATGACCGGTATCGTCGACTGGGCTGCCGCCCGCGCCCGGATGGTGATGGCCTTCATCGTCCTGTCGCTTGCCGTAGGGGGCTTTGCCTATTCCAAACTGCCCAAGGAAGGCGAGCCGGACATCGAAATTCCGGCCATTTTCGTCTCGGTGCCGTTCAGCGGGATTTCCGCCGAGGACAGCGAAAAACTGCTGGTCAAGACCATGGAAACCGAACTGTCCGATCTGGACGGCCTGAAATCCATGACCTCGACCGCCTCTGAAGGCTATGCCGGTGTCGGGCTGGAGTTCGAGTTCGGCTGGGACAAGTCCAAGACCCTGGCCGACGTGCGCGCCTCCATGAACACGGCCGAGGGCAAGTTCCCCGAGGGGGCGGACAAGTATTCGATCAACGAGATCAACTTCTCGGAATTTCCGATCATCATCGTCAGCCTGACCGGCAATGTGCCCGAGCGTCAGTTGCTGCACCTGTCCAAGGATCTTCAGGATCGTCTAGAAGGGCTGGAAGCCATCCTCGAGGCGCCGCTGGCCGGGCATCGCGACGAGATGCTGGAAGTCATCATCGATCCGGTGCGCCTGGAAGCCTATAACATCACCGCCGCCGATCTGGTCAACGCGGTGGTTAACAACAACCAACTGATCGCCGCGGGCGAACTGGAAATGGAAAGCGGTGCGTTTTCGGTCAAGATCCCCTCGTCCTTCGACGAGAGCCGCGACGTGTTCAACCTGCCGGTCAAGACCAACGGCGACCGGGTGGTAACGCTGAACGACGTGGCCGACATCCGCCTGACCTTTGAAGACCGTGCCGGCACCGCCCGGTTCAACGGCGAGCAGACGGTGGCGTTGCAGGTGGTCAAGCGCAAGGGCTTCAACCTGATCGACACCGCTGAACTGGTCCGCGCCGAGGTCTCCGCCGAGGTCGAGACCTGGCCGCCCGAATTGCAGAACGCGGTGTCGGTCACCACGTCGAACGACCAGTCCACCACAGTGGATTCCATGGTCAAGCAGCTGGAAGGTTCGGTCCTGACCGCCATCGCGCTGGTGATGATCGTGGTGCTGGCCTCGCTGGGTGCGCGTCCGGCGCTGCTGGTGGGCTTTGCCATCCCGACCTCGTTCCTGCTGTGTTTCGCACTGCTGGCGGTGATGGGGATCTCGATCTCGAACATCGTGATGTTCGGCCTGATCCTGGCCGTGGGGATGCTGGTGGACGGGGCCATCGTGGTGGTGGAATACGCCGACCGGCGCATTTCCGAAGGCACCGGCCCGATGCACGCCTATGTGGAAGCCGCCAAGCGCATGTTCTGGCCGGTTGTGTCCTCGACCGCGACGACTTTGTGCGCCTTCCTGCCGATGCTGTTCTGGCCCGGCGTTCCGGGCGAATTCATGGGCATGTTGCCGGTAACGCTGATTTTCGTGCTGTCGGCCTCGCTGGTGGTGGCGCTGGTCTACCTTCCGGTCATGGGCGGCGTGTCGGGACGTCTGGCGCGCTCCTATGGCCACATTTCAGACGGGCTGCGCCGCTGGCCGCTGCTGCTGCGGATCGTGCTTGTGCCGGTGGGCCTGTACCTGGCCTTTATGGGCGCGATGCAGCTTCTGAACCCCGCCTATCTGCTGGGGGACGGGGCACCGTCGGGGATCATGGGTGTGCTGCCCGGATTGATCCTGTTCTCGGTGGGCACCTCCTTTGCCTCTATTGCCATGGCCGCCGTCAAACCATCGCGGAGCGAGCGCAAGATCCGCGCCGGCTATCGCCGCACGCCGTTTGGCCGGTTCATCACCTTCATCGCCGGCAATCCGATCATGCCGGTGGTCACCATCGTCGGTGTCGGCTTCATCGTCATGTCGGTGTTTTCCTACTTCGGCGAGAACAACAACGGCGTCGAGTTCTTCGTGGAAAGCGAGCCCGAGCAGGCGATCATCTATGTCAAGGCGCGGGGCAACCTGTCGCTGCACGAGCGCGACGCGCTGGTCAACGAGGTCGAACAGGTGGTGCTGGCCACCGATGGTGTCGACAGCGCCTTTGCCTTTGCCGGTGACGGCGGGCTGAACCAGAACACCGGCGGCGGCGAAGCGCCCAATGACACCGTGGGTCAGGTCCAGATCGAGATCACTCCGTGGAACGACCGCCCCCGTGTTGCGGCAGAAGGCGGCTGGTTCAAACAGCTGTTCCTGCGCGAAGAGGTCGATCCCTATTACGACGGCGACGCGGTGTTGGCGCGTCTTCAGGCCCAGTTGGACCAGATCCCCGGCATCCAGACCGAAGTTCTGGACCTGTCGCGCGGTCCGTCCTCGGGCAAACCGGTGCATCTGCGCGTCACCGGCACGGATTGGGCGCCGATGGAGCAATCCATCGAAACCGTCCGCACCAAGTTGCAATCGATGGAAGGCATCACCGCCATCGAGGATACGCTGCCCCTGCCCGGCATCGACTGGCAGATCGACGTGGACGTGGAAAAGGCCGGACGTTTCGGGGCCGATGTGGCCACCGTCGGCACCATGGTGCAACTGGTGACACGCGGCGTGCTGCTGGACACCATGCGCGTCGACAGCTCGGACGAGGAAATCGACATCCGCGTGCGCCTGCCTGAACAGGACCGCGTGCTGTCCACGCTGGACACCCTGCGCGTGCGCACCGTCGATGGGCTGGTGCCGCTGGCCAATTTCATCACCATCACCCCGGTCAAGAAACTTGCCGAGATCAATCGCGTCGACCAGAAGCGATACTATGACATCAAGGCCGATGTGCTGCCGGGGCTGACCAATGACGCGGGCCAGCCAATCACCGCCAACGAACGCATCGCGGCGCTGACCGAGTGGCTGCAGAACGACCGTCCGCTGCCCGCGGGCGTGGATTGGGAATGGACCGGCGATCAGGAGGATCAGGCCGAAAGCCAGGCCTTCCTGGGCAATGCCTTCGCCGGGGCGCTGGGGCTGATGTTCATCATCCTGCTGGCGCAGTTCAACAGCTTCTACAACTCGGTTCTGGTGCTGCTGGCGGTGATCCTGTCCACCACCGGCGTGCTGATCGGGATGCTGGTGATGAACCAGCCGTTCTCGATCATCATGACCGGCACCGGGATTGTCGCGCTGGCCGGGATCGTGGTGAACAACAACATCGTTCTGATCGACACCTATCAGGAATACAGCCGCTACATGCCGCGGATCGAGGCGATCATCCGCACCGCCGAAACCCGCATTCGCCCGGTGCTGCTGACCACGCTGACCACCATGGCGGGCCTGACACCGATGATGTTCGGCCTGTCGCTGGACTTCCTTGGCGGCGGCTCGACACTCGACAGCCCTACGGCGCTGTGGTGGAAGCAGCTGGCCACGGCGGTGGTCTTTGGCCTTGGCGTCGCGACCATGCTGACGCTGGTGGTCACCCCGGCCCTGCTGGCGCTGCGGGTGTGGTTCTGGACCTATGTCAACGCCCTGTTCCGGATGCTGGCGCGGGTAACCGGCGGACGCGGGTCACGCGCTGCCGAGGATTGGATGCTGCGCCGCAAGGCCGCCAAGATGAAATCCTCGGAGATCATCTGGGACGTGGCCGGGCGGGACCAGGCCACGCGGATCGAGCCGCACGGATCGCCCCCATTGCGCGCGGCGGAATAGACACAAAAAAGGGCGGCCTTGCGGGGCCGCCCTCCTTCATCCGGGGAATGATGCGCGGTTCAAACTTCGACGATGCCGCCATAGCTGGCCATCGCGTGATCTTTCCCTCGCCAATCGACGCCCTTGTCTTCAAGGCTCGGCCGGAAAATAAACCAGACACGGTCGGGATGGGCCAGGGTGCTGTCGTGCACCGGTTCGACATCGATCACCGTGCCTCCGAAGGCGCTGGGACTGGCCTTGGTTTCATGCAGATAGATCCGCCCGTCGATCAGTGACCGGGCGTCGTCGAGGGACATGTCCCATTTTCCCGAGCGCCAGGTACCGTCCGTCTTGTCCAGAATTTCGACGTTTTTTAGTCCGGGGCCGTTGTCCGACCGCTTGCAGATGAAATGCGCAACCTTCATGTCTGTTTGTCTCCTTGTTCGGTGTCCACCTGCGCCTGCCACATGGCCGCGTATTGCCCCTGCCGGGCCAGCAACTCGGCGTGCGAGCCGCGCTCGACCACCAGCCCTTGCTTCAGAACCACGATCTCCTTGGCCTCGACAACCGTGGACAGGCGGTGCGCGATGGTGATGACCGTGCGGCCCTCGCCAATGGCGCGCAGGCTGTCCTGAATGTCGCGTTCGGTTGCGGTGTCCAGCGCGCTGGTGGCTTCGTCCAGCAGCACGATGGGCGGATTCTTCAGCAGGGTGCGGGCAATGCCGACGCGCTGTTTCTCGCCGCCTGACAGTTTCAGCCCGCGTTCGCCGACCTGGGTGTCATAGCCGTCGGGCAGGTCCGCGATGAAGGCGTGCAGATGTGCGGCGCGGGCGGCGGCATGGACCTCCTCGCGGGTGGCCTCGGGGCGGCCGTAGGCGATGTTGTAGTAAAGCGTGTCGTTGAACAGCACCGTGTCCTGCGGCACGATCCCGATGGCGGCGTGCAGGCTGTCCTGCGTGACGCTGCGCAGATCCTGCCCGTCGATGCGGATCGCCCCGCCCGACACGTCATAAAAGCGGAACAACAGCCGCCCGATGGTGGATTTTCCCGCCCCCGAAGGCCCGACGATGGCCAGCGTTTCGCCGGGCTGGATACTGAAGCTGACACCCTTCAGGATCGGTCGTTCGGGGTCATAGCCGAAGGCCACGTTGTCAAAGCTGACCGCCCCTTCGGTCACTTTCAGGGGCCGCGCATCGGGGGCATCCGATATTTCCGCGGGCTGGTCCAGCAGGCCAAACAGTTCGCCCATGTCCACGAGGCTTTGCCGGATTTCGCGGTACACCATGCCCAGCATGTTCAGCGGCATGGTGATCTGGATCATATAAGCGTTGACCATGACGAAATCGCCCACGGTCAGCGTGCCCTTCTGCACCCCCAGGGCCGCCATCACCATCACCGCGATCAGACCGGCCGAGATGATCAGCGACTGCCCGAAGTTCAGGAAGGCCAGCGAATAGGAGGTGCGGATCGCCGCGTCCTCATAGCCCGCCATGGCGCTGTCGTAACGCTCGGCCTCGCGGTTCTCGGCGCCGAAATACTTGACGGTCTCGAAGTTCAGCAGGCTGTCGATGGCCTTCTGGTTGGCGTCGGTGTCCTGACGGTTCATCTCGCGCCGGATCGTCACTCGCCATTCGGTGACCTTGAAGGTGAAGGCCACGTAGGCGACGATCGTGACGCCCACGACCACCAGGTACCAGATCGAGAACAGCGTCGCCAGAACGACGCCCACCAGCGCCAGTTCCAGCACCAGCGGGCCGATGGAAAACAGGATGAAGCGCAGCAGGAAGGAAACACCCTTGACGCCGCGCTCCATGATCCGGCTCAGCCCGCCGGTCTTGCGCGTGATATGATAGCGCAGCGACATGGCGTGGATGTGCTGGAAGGTCTGCAATGCCACGGCCCGCAGGGCGCGTTGGCCGACGCGGGCAAATACCGCATCGCGCAACTGCTGGAACCCGACGGTCAGGATGCGCGCCACCCCGTAAGCCACGGTCAGCCCCACGGCCCCCAGCGCCAGCATCCGCGGCCCGTCGCCGCCATCGCCCGCCAGGGCATCCACGGCTTCCTTGTAAAAGAACGGCGTGCCCACCGCGACCAGCTTGGCCACGATCAGGGCGGTCAGGGCCAGCACCACGCGGATGCGGATTTCGGGCGCATCCTTCGGCCAAAGGTATGGTGCCACGCGTGCGATCACCGCCGGATCGGTGGCCGTGGGTCCCTCGGCGGCGCCGTCAGGTGATTTCGACAGACCCGCGGGGCTGGAATATGCATCGGATCTCATGGGGGCTCCGCCAGTGACTACCTCAGAGACCTAGGGTCTCGGGCCGGGAATGTCACGGCTGGCCGGAGGTCGCGGGCAAATCAAAGACCTGGCCGGGGTAGATCAGGTTAGGGTCGCGGATCTGGTCGCGATTGGCTTCGAACACCTGCACATAACGAGTGCCCGCGCCATAGAGATCCTGCGCGATGGCCCACAGCGTGGCGCCGGGCTGCACCGTGACGATCCGGGCGCCAGATCCATTCAGCGCCTGCTGTACGATGCCCGGGGCTTCACGGCGGAAGGGCACGTCGGCCTGCCCCAGAACGGCCCCCGACGGGTCGAGGCTTTCGACGCGCAGATCGTAAAGCCCCGGCGCGACGTCAGAGATAACCAGCGACCAAAGCCCGTCTTCGGTGACGGTGCCGGTGCCGCGCAGGGTGCCGTTCAGACGCACCCGCACCGGGCCGGAAGCGCCCGCGCGGCCCTTCAGCACCACGGTGTCATCGGTGCCATAGTCGATGGTGTCGATGCGCAGCGCCGTCGCCGCATCAAGCCGTGGCACATCCAGCGCCGCAATGCCCTCGCGGCTGGACAGCAACACGCGCGGGGCGGCTTTGGGCGGGGCTGGGGCACGCTCGGTGGCGGGTGGGGGCGTTGTTTCGGCTGGGGACGACTCCCCTACTGCCCCGAAGGTCGCCTGCGCCTGCGGGGAAGTTTCCGGGCTTGTCTCGGGCTGTGCGTTTTCGTTCACGGCTTGCGGCACCACGTCCGGCGCGCTCCCGACCTCTGGCACCGCATCTCCGTTCGGCAAGGACGCCAGATCCATCGGTTGATCGATGCGAACCCGCGGGTCGGTCTGCCCTGTCTGCACCGAAAGATCCTCTGCCGGTCGTTGGGCCAGCGTGCCGGCCAGCGTCGTACCAGCGTCAAGGCTGTGCTGGGCAGGCGCGATCAGGACCGTGTCCACCGAGGCCAGCATGTCACCCTCGGCGGTTTCAGCCATCAGCCACATGACGCGCGGCTCATCCCCGGCCTCCAGCGCCACGAAGACCACGAAACTGCCGCTGGCATCGGCGCGGGTTTCGGCCATGGTCTGACCGTCCAGCACAACCGCCACGCGGGCGTTGGGACGGGCTTGCCCGGCCACCACCGTGGTGCCATCAGGCTCGACCCGTACCAGATCGAAACTGGGTTCGCCCTGCGATAGGGTTCTGGCGGGATCATTCGGCACCGCGTCCACGCCCGATTGTGGCGGGATCGCGGCCACCTCCGTTTCCGGTGCCTCCAGCTGCGGGAACACACCACTGACCAGCAATCCGCCCGCGCCAAGCCCCACAGCTGCCGCCAGCCACAACGGCCAGCGGTGCCGGGTCTGCTCTGCGGGGCGGTGGTCCATGGGGCGGGGTCCTGTTGCGATCAGCCACGGTCAGGGCGAAATTTCGCCCTGTATCCTGTAGTTTACCACAGGTCACACCCGAAGGCCGCAAATTCGCTCAGGCCGGAGGACGGCTGTGGTGCCGATACCTCAGGCTGTCGAGGGAATAGAGGGTCAGGCCACTCCAGATCAGCGCGAAGGCAATCATGTGCCAGACCGTGAACGGCTCTCCAAAAATCAGCACCGCGATGAGGAACTGCAGCGTCGGGTTAAGATACTGCACCAGCCCGACTGTCGGCAGCGACACCCGCCGTGCGGCATAGGAAAACAGCAGCAAGGGCAGCCCGGTCAGCGGGCCGGACAGGATGAGCAGAAGCGAGACACCGAGATCCGTGCCGAAAACCCCGCCCGTCCGCCCGGTTAGCCCGGTCCAGTCCCACAGATGCACGCCAATCAGCCACAGCAGCGCGAAAGGCGCCAGCACCAGCACCTCGGCCGCGACCGAGGCCCCGGCCCCGCCCGGCACCATCCGCTTCAAGGCGCCATAGAAGGCGAAGGTCACGGCCAGCATCAACGCGATCCTCGGCACGATGCCCAGACCGGCGGTCAGGATCGTGACCGCCAGCGCCGCCAGCGCCACTGCCACCCATTGTACCGGGCGCAACCGGTCGCCGAACACCAACCGGCCCAGGATGACCGTGACCAGCGGGAAGATGTAATAGCCCAGGCTGGCCTGAAGCGCCTTGCCCACCTGCACCGAATAGATGAACCCCAACCAGTTGCTGCCGATCAGCAATGACGCCAGCACCGTCAGCAGGAACAGTCGCGGGGTCGCGAGACAGGCCAGGATCTGCCGCGCCCGGCCCTGCAGCGCCAGCACCCCGGCCAGCGCCAATAGCGACCACAGCGTACGATGCGCCAGCACCTCCAGCGGCGGCACATCGGCCAGCAGCTTGTAGAACAGGCTGGACAGCCCCCAGATGGTGCTGGCCGCAATCATCGCCGCGAGGCCCTGCAATTGTGGCGAGCGTGCCATTCTGGCGTCCTTGTCCGAGGGTCTGGTCCGCGCCGGGGCGGCAAGCCTCTGCTATCGGAAATCCTCGGGCTTTAGTCCATGGCGCGAGAGCTTGTCGTAGAAAGTTTTTCGCGGCAGGCGCAGATCCTTGGCCGCTTCGGACGCATTGCCGCGCGCCCGCGTCAGGGCATCAACCAGAAAAGACCGCTCCACCCGCGCCATGCGCTCGGCCAGCCCCTCGCCCTCGGCCTCGTCCTGATCGGTCAGACCAAGGGCAAATCGCATCGCCGCGTTCATCAGCGCGCGGGCATTGCCGGGCCAGTCCTGCGCCATCAGGCGGGCGATATGGTCCGGCGTGATCGGCGGCTCGTCCAGCGCGGCCTGTTCGCAGGCATTGGCGACATAATGGCGAAACAGCACACTGATATCCTCGGGCCGGTCCCGCAACGCCGGGATGCGCACCTGCACCGCGCCCAGCTTCAGCGCCAGATCCGGATCGAACCGGCCCTGTGCGGCCTCGGCGGCAAGATCGCGATAGGTGCCGGCCAGCACGCGGGCACGCCCGGATTCCTCCAGCTTCTCGCGCAGGAAATATTGCGACTCGGGCGGCAGGGCGGCGACCTCATCCAGAAACAGGCTGCCCTGCCCGGCTTCGGTCAGAGCCGCCAACAACCTGTCCGGACCCAGCCCCGCCGAGGCGCGCTTTTCGAACGGATGGCGCGCGCGCGGCGACAGCAGGTGGGTCACCTCGGCCACCTTGGGCGTGCCGGTGCCCGGATCGCCGGTCACCAGAACATCCACCGGCTTGGCCGCCACATGGCGCACGGCATTGCGCAGCGCCTCGGCCTGCTTCGAAATGCCGAAGATCATCCGCGTGGCCGCGTCGCCCTCGGTCGCGCGTGCCTTCAGGGCGCGGTTTTCCAGCACCAGTGCCCGCAGCCGCAAGGCGCGTTCCAGCACGGCGATCAGGGTCTTGGGCGCACAGGGTTTTTCCAGAAAGTCGAAGGCCCCTTCCGACATCGCCCGCACCGCCATGGGAATGTCGCCCTCGCCGGTCAGCAGGATCACCGGCAGATCCTTGTCCTGCTTCTGGGCATAGTCCAGCAGGTGAAACCCGTCGCGCCCCGGCATCCGGATATCGGACAGGATCACCCCGTCAAAGCCACGGCTGATGTGATCCTTGGCGACCACGAAACTGCCCGCGCTGATGGCCGAGTAGCCGCCCAGTTCCAGGGTCTGGGCCAGCGCCTCGCGCACCTGGGCATCGTCTTCGACCAGCAACACGCGTCGGCTCATGCGGCGCTCCTTTCTGCCACGCGCGGCAGGCGCACCGTGAAGATGGCGCCGCCTTGGGGATGGTTTTCCCCCTCGATATCACCCCCGAAGCTTTGCACCAGCCCATAAGAGATCGACAGCCCCAGCCCCATGGAATCCTGTGCCACCGATTTGGTGGAATAGAAGGGATCGAAAATCTTTTCGGGCTGGTCCAGACCCGGCCCGGTGTCGCGGACCGACACCACGACCTGGGCATCGCCCTCGGGCGCGACGGTGATTTCCAGCCGTTTGAAGGGCTGGCCGTCCATGGCGTCGGCGGCGTTGGACACCAGGTTCATCACCACCTGCTGAAGCCGCACGCTGCCCGCCCGCACCACGAAGGTCTGTTCGGGCGGCTGCCAAAGCACCTCGACCCCGGCGCGGGTCAGGCGCGCGGCGCTGATTTCCAGCGCGGCATCCACCACTGCCACCGGATCGACATTGCTGAGCGGCGCATCCTCCTGCCGGGCGAAGGCGCGCAGGTTCTTGATGATCCGGCCCATGCGGCGCGACAGTTCCGAGATCTTGCCAAGGTTGGCGGCGGCCACTTCGGTCTTGCCCATCTCGATGAACTGGGTGCCGTTTTCGGCAAAGGTCTGGATCGCCATCAGCGGCTGGTTCAACTCATGACTGATGCCCGCCGACATTTCCCCCAGCGCCGACAGTTTGCCCGCCTGCACCAGACTGGCCTGCGTGCGGCGCAATTCCTCTTCGACCTTGATGCGATCGTCGACCTCGCTGCGCAGGGCCTTGTTGGCCCGCGACAGTTCCACGGTGCGTTCGGCAACGCGGCGCTCCAGCATCTCTTGCGCGGCGGCCTGATCCGACAGCCGCTTGTTGATGCGGCGACGCCGGTTCAGCAGGAACAGGCCAACGGCGAAAGCGGTGACATACAGACCGACCGCCAGTGTGGCCTGCAGGATCGCCAGCCGTCGCGCCGGGGCGGCATTGGCCAGACCCTCGGCCAGAAAACCGATCACCGGCAGATCCTTGGAAATATGTATCGCTGTTTCAGGGATATAGGGGCCAGAGTTGATGTTCCAGACCTCGAACTCTCCGACCATGCGGCTGCGGTATTCCGGAAAGGGTTTCAGATGGGCGGGATCATAGCTGGCCGACAGTGCCCTGGGCAGCGGCACCGCCATGTCGCGGGTCAGCACCAACTCGCTGCGCGACGACAGGAAGACAACGCCCAATTCGTCGCGGAACATGACGACCGGGGCATCGCCGCGCCACTCGGCCTCGGTGCTTTCGATGTCGGCCACCACCACCACGACACCCAGCGGCGGCCCGCCCACCCCGTGCACCGGGGCCGCGACCGAAAAGGTGCGGCGGCTTTCGCCCGGCAGGACCGAATGGTAAGTGCCAAGGGCCCCGTTCATGGCGCGGTGAAAATAGCTCTGCTCGACGTGATTGATCCGCGCGGCCACTTGCGGGTGGGCGGCGGACTGGATGCGGCCCAGTTGATCCAGCAGGATGATGTTGTAGACTCCGGTCTTGTCGGCCACCGACAGCAGCAGCGCCCCGGCGTCGGCGGCCAGCTCGGACGAGGCCGCATCCCCGGCCCGCAGTCGTGCCGCCAGCGTCGGGTGATCCGCGGCCAGAACCGCCAGTTCCTGAAACCGGTGCAATTGCCCGATGAAGCGATCCGAGGCCAGCGCCAGATCCGCCTCGCCCCGTTCCGCGACCCCGCGCAGGGCCGCCTCATAGGACACCCACCAGACGCTCAGCCCCGTGGCCGCGCCGCCCAGCAGCAACAGCACGAAGATCACGATGCGCATCAGAGACTTCGGTTTCATGAACCGCCCCAAGTGTGGTTCCCGAAGGGAAGCAGGACTTGCGCCGCACCGCAAGGCCCCGCAAACAGGATCACAGTCAGACCGGAGGCCCGATGCGCAGCTTTTCCCAATCTCCCCGCGATCCCGATTTCGTGCAGAACCCCTATGCGTTCTATGACCGGGCCCGCGCCACCGGACCGGCGATCTGGTGGGAAGACTACAAGATGCCGGCGTTGTTGAGCCACGAAAGCGTCATGGCGGCGCTGAAGCACCCGGATCTGGCGCGGGTGCCGCCGGATGGCCTGCCGGGCTTTGCGCCACATCTGGACGATTTCGCGGCGGTCGAACGGCACTCGCTGCTCAGCCTCGAAGGCCCGGCCCATGCCCGCCTGCGCAAACTGGTGCTGCGTGCCTTCACCACCGGGCGCATCCGGGGCATGGCGCCCGAGATCACCACCCTGTGTCATGATCTGATCGACCGCTTCCCGGACCAGCCCTTTGACCTGATGGCGGCCTATTGCAGCCAGGTGCCGGTGATCGTGATTGCGCGCCTGCTGGGAGTCGATCCGGCCCATCGCGGCCAGCTTCTGGACTGGTCACATGCGATGGTGGCCATGTACCAGGCCCGTGTCGACCGCGCGGCCGAGGATGCGGCCAACACCGCCACGGCAGAGTTTTCAGCCTGGCTGCAACAGGTGCTGGCCGAGAAATCCGCGCAGCCCGATGGCGGGTTGCTGAGCGCGCTTTGCGCTGCGCAGGACGCCGATCACCTGAGCGCCGACGAGATCGTCGCCCTGTCCATCCTGCTGCTGAACGCCGGGCATGAGGCCACGGTCAGCGCCCTTGGCAATGCGGTGACTACGCTGTTGGCCACCGGCCAGCCGGACGTCTGGACCCGGCCCGAAACCTCGGAAGGCATGGTCGAGGAATGCCTGCGCATCGATCCGCCGTTGCACATCTTCACCCGCTATGCACTGCGCCCGGTCGAGATCGGGGGCGCGACGCTGGCACCGGGGGATGAGGTTGCCTGCGTGCTGGGCGCGGCCAATCGCGACCCGGCGGCCTATGACGCCCCGGCCAAGTTCCGCCCCGGCCGGAAAGGGCCGCTTCTGACCAGCTTTGGCGCCGGGGTGCATTTCTGCCTTGGGGCGCCGCTGGCCCGGCTGGAAATGCGCATCGCATTGGAGGTGCTGTTTGACCGCTGTCCCGGCCTGACCCTGACCGCGCCGCCGCACTACGCCGACAGCTATCACTTCCATGGCTACCCGTCGCTGCTGGTCTCGGTCTGAACCGGCCAGACGGGCAAAGCCGTGGTGTCCTTGATCCGCTCCATCGACAGCAAGGCGGTGACGTTGAAAATTTTCACCTCGGCGATCAGCGCCTGGTAGAACACGTCATAGGCGCGGGCATTGGCGACCTGCACCTTGAGGATATAGTCGATGTCCCCGGCCAGCCGATGCGCCTCCAGCACCTCGGGCCGGGCGCGCAGGGTGGCCAGGAACTTCTGCTGCCAGACGGCCTCGTGTTCCGAGGTGCGGATCAGCACGAAGAAGCAGGCCTCAAGCCCCAGCGCTTCGGGATCCAGGATGGCGGTGGTCTTTCCGATCACCCCGGCCTCGCGCATCTTGCGGATGCGGTTCCACACCGGCGTCTTGGAAGAGCCCACCCGGCGGGCGATTTCATCCAGGGTGCGTGAGGCATCCTCCTGCAGTTCCGCAAGAATTTTCCGATCAAGCTCATCCAGACGGACCGACATTCTGCACACCTTCATTTTCTGAACCAATGGTCCCCAAATCACTGAATCAAAGGACACACGTTCTTATTACCCGCGATATCTATCTTAATCCAAGAACATTATTCTATATTGCACTGCAGAAACCATGAAGTTGGACGCCAGATGCCTCGTTGCCCGATCCCAATGCCAGCCCAGACAGGCCGCGCCATGCGCGGTTGGGCTGTACGGTCGTGCCGATGTTGCCAAGCCCGTCCCGACTATTGCACAGGCCGCCGCGCCAGACAGTCAAAGATCTCTCAGAAGGACATGATCCAATGAGCCGCAAGTTCACCCCCAAGGTCATCACCGCCAACGATCTGCGCGACGGCGACGTGGTCTATCTGACCGCAGACGACCGCTGGAGCCGCGACCACGCCGAGGCCGAGCTGATCGAGGACGAGGCCCATGCCGAGATCCGCCTGATCGACGCCTCGCGTCAGGGCGACATCATCGTCGGCGCCTATCTGGCCGACGCCCGTTCCGGTGCCAATGGTCCCGAGCCGGTGCACTTCCGCGAAGTGTTCCGCGCCAAGGGCCCGTCCAACTATCGCCACGGCAAGCAGGCTTTCGAAGCCCGCGCCTGAGCCCCCGTCCAGGAGAGTCCCAGATGTATACCTACAACGAGTTCGACGAAGCCTTCGTACGCTCCCGGGTGGCCCAGTTCCGTGGACAGGTGGAACGCCGTCTTGACGGTTCGCTGACCGAGGAAGAATTCCGCCCTCTGCGCCTGATGAATGGCCTGTACCTGCAACTGCACGCCTACATGCTGCGGGTTGCCATTCCCTATGGCACGCTGGACAGCGCCAAGCTGCGCCAGTTGGCTTATCTGGCCGATACTTATGACAAGGGCTATGGCCATTTCACCACCCGCCAGAACATCCAGTACAACTGGCCCAAACTGGACGACGTGCCGGACATGCTCGACGCGCTGGCCGACGTGGGAATGCACGCCATCCAGACCAGCGGCAACACCATCCGCAATGTGACCTCGGATCATTTCGCCGGTGCCGCCGCTGACGAGATCGCTGATCCGCGCCCGGTGGCCGAACTGCTGCGGCAATGGTCCACCGATCACCCGGAATTCCAGTTCCTGCCGCGCAAGTTCAAGATCGCCATCACCGGCAGCCCCACCGACCGCGCCGTCACCAAGGCCCATGACATCGGGCTGCGCATGGTGCGCAACGACGCCGGGGAAGCGGGCTTCGAAGTGATCGTCGGTGGCGGTCTGGGCCGCACCCCGATGGTCGGCAAGGTGATCCGGGATTTCCTGCCGCAAGCCGACCTGCTGCCCTATTGCGAGGCCATCGTCAGCGTCTACAACCTGCTGGGTCGTCGCGACAACAAGTACAAGGCGCGCATCAAGATCACCGTGCACGAAAACGGCCTGGACAAGATCCGCGATCTGGTCGAGGCACGCTTCGCCGAGATCCGCCCGGCCTTCTCGGGCATCGATCAGGAACATCTGGCGGCCATTGAGGCGCAATTCGCGGCCCCCGCGTTCAAGCAGGCCGATACCGAGGCCTTCGACAAGGCCTATGACACCGACCCGGTGTTCCGGTCCTGGGTCGACACCAACCTGACCGCGCACAAGGCCGAGGGTTACGCTATCGTCACCGTGTCGCTGAAAGCCCACGGCGAAACGCCGGGCGATGCGACCTCGGCCCAGATGCGCCTGCTGGCCGATCTGGCGGCCAAATACGCCCATGACGAGCTGCGCATCAGCCACGAGCAGAACGTGGTGCTGCCGCACGTGCACAAGTCCGACCTGCCCGCCCTGCACGCCGCCCTGCGCGGTGCCGGTCTGGGCACCGCCAACGTCGGGCTGGCGTCGGACATCATCGCCTGCCCCGGCATGGACTATTGCGCGCTGGCCACCGCCCGCTCGATCCCCGTGGCGCAGAAGATCGCCGAACGTGTGGACGCGCTGAAGATCGAACACGAAGTGGGCGCGCTGAAGATCAAGATCTCGGGCTGCATCAATGCCTGCGGCCATCACCACGTGGGCCATATCGGCATCCTTGGTCTGGATCGCGCCGGTGTCGAGAACTACCAGATCACGCTGGGCGGCGATGGCACCGAGACCGCCGCCATCGGCACCCGCACCGGCCCCGGTTTCGCCTATGACGAGATCGTCCCGGCCATCGAGCGCCTGCTGCTGGCCTATCTGGAAGAGCGCCTCTCGGCCGAAGAAACCTTTCTGGAAACCTATCGCCGCGTTGGCATGGCGCCCTTCAAGACCGCGCTGTACGGCGAGGAACAGGGGAGCCGGGCGCGTGCCGCTTGAAGCCCCCCTCGCCCCGGTGGCAGAGCGCGTCGCGCATCTGAACCGCCGCTACAAGCACCACTCGGCCACTGCCGTACTGGAGCGCGCGCTCTCCGACCCACAGGTCGGAAGCGTGGCCATGGTCTCCAGCTTCGGTGCGGAATCGGTGGCGCTGCTGCATCTGGTGGCGGTGATCGACCGCACCACGCCGGTGTTGTTCATCGACACGATGATGCTGTTTCCCGAAACGCTGGACTACCAGCGTGACGTGGCCGAAAAGCTGGGCCTGACCGATCTGCGCATCATCCGCGCGCGGGCGGTCGACCTGGCCACCCATGATCGCGACAACACCCTGCACACGCGCGATACCGACGCCTGCTGCGACCTGCGCAAGACCCAGCCGCTGGAAAACGCGCTGGACGGGTTCGATGCCTGGATCACCGGACGCAAGCGCTTCCAGTCCGGCACCCGCGCGGCGCTGGACTTTTTCGAGGCTGACGGCGACACGCGGCTGAAGATCAATCCGCTGGCCCATTGGGCGCCGCAGGATGTGCAGGACTACATGATCAACAACCGCCTGCCCCGGCATCCGCTGGTGGCGCGGGGTTATCCCTCGATCGGCTGTGCGCCCTGCACCAGCCCGGTCAAGCCCGGCGAAGATCCCCGTTCGGGACGCTGGCGCGGAGAGCAAAAGGAAGAATGCGGGATCCATATCGTGGACGGCAAGATCGTCCGGGGCCCCCTGAAGCAAGGAAACGTCGCATGCGCGTGATTGTCACCGATACCGGCTTTGCCGGCGAAGACTGGACCCATGGCTTTGTTGCCGCCGCCGATCTGGAAGACCGGCATTCCGCGGCCTCGCTGGCCGTGGACCTGTCCAGCGATGCCAACCCCGAAGACCTGCGTGCGCATCTGGCCACCATCGACCTGATCCGCGTGGATTTCCCCAGCTTCGCCGATGGCCGGGGCTTCACCCTGGCCCGGCGCCTGCGCACCATGGGATTTGCGGGACGGCTGCGCGCCAAGGGCCATGTGCTGGCCGATCAATACGCCATGGCGCGCCGGTCGGGCTTTGACGAGGTCGAGATCGACGAAACCCTGGCCAAACGCCAGCCGGCAGATCAATGGGCTTTCCGCGCCGACTGGACCGCCCACGACTATCAGTCGCGCCTGCGCGCCTGATCTGCCCTAGGAAACACATCGCAAAACGGTTATGGGAGAGCCGGGCCAACGCCCGGCTTCAACAGTAATGAATGAACAGATCAAAGTGACCGACGCAACACCGATCAAAACCCTGCCCGACGCCCAGACCGTTCTGGATGTGGAGCACTACACCGACCGTCTGTTCCGCTTTCGCGTGACCCGGCCGCAGACCCTGCGCTTCCGCTCGGGCGAATTCGTGATGATCGGCCTGATGGGCGATCCCGATCCCAAGACCGGCCGCCAGAAGCCGCTGCTGCGCGCCTACTCCATCGCCTCGCCGTCCTGGGACGACGAGTTGGAGTTCTATTCGATCAAGGTGCAGGACGGGCCGCTGACCTCGAAGCTGCAGCACATCCAGCCCGGCGATCAGATCATTCTGCGGCCAAAGCCCGTGGGCACGCTGGTGCATGACGCCCTGCTGCCCGGCAAGCGGTTGTGGTTCTTCTCGACCGGCACCGGCTTTGCGCCCTTCGCTTCGCTGCTGCGCGACCCGCAGACCTATGAGGACTATGATCAGATCATCGTCACCCATACCTGCCGCGAAGTGGCTGAGCTGACCTATTCCAAGAACCTTATCCAGAATCTGCACGAAGACGAGATGATGCAGGAACTGCTGGGCGACGGTCTGAAAAAGCTGGTCTACTATCCGACCACAACCCGCGAAGACAGCCCCAAGATGGGCCGGATCACCGATCTGCTTGAGAACGGCACGCTGTTCAGGGATCTCGGCATTGACGGTCTCTCGGCAGAGACCGACCGGGCCATGGTCTGCGGCTCGATGGGGCTGAACCTGGACATCAAGCGCATTCTTGAAGGTCACGGCCTGCGCGAAGGTGCCAATTCCGAACCCGCCGAATACGTGGTCGAAAAGGCTTTCGTCGGCTGATCCACACCGCATTTGATTCCATCAGGGGCGTCCCGTCGGGGCGCCCTTTTGCTGTGCCCGCTGCCGGTGTGGACGATTCGCGTGCCCCGCGAACGCCGGGTCATGGCACCTGCATTCCGCCCTTGTCGGGCTTTCCCGGCACAGCCACGCCAGAAAGCGGCCGAAGCCCGTGTTTCTCAAGGGGTTCGGGCGAAAATGGTCCTTGCGTCATTGGGGCTTGGGACGTAATCTGCGGCCTCGCATTTGAGCTGTTGAAGGAACGACAAAATAGCCCGCAGACCCCACAACGCCCCGCCGCAACGTGACACTGGCCCCCGCGTAAACGACCGCATCCGAGCGGCCGAGATACGACTGATTGGAGCCGAAGGTGAGAATGTGGGCCTGACCACGCCCACGCGCGGGATGGAACTGGCCGCCCGTGCCGGTCTGGATCTGGTCGAGATCTCCCCCAATGCCACGCCGCCGGTCTGCAAGATCATGGATTTCGGCAAGTTCAAGTATGAACAGCAGAAACGTGAGAGCGAAGCGCGCAAGAAGCAGAAGGTGATCGAGGTCAAGGAAGTCAAATTCCGTCCCAACACCGACACGCATGACTATGAAGTCAAGATGCGCAACGTCTACAAGTTCCTGGAGAACGGCGACAAGGTGAAGATCACCCTGCGCTTCCGGGGCCGCGAGATGGCGCACCAGAACCTTGGTCGCGAACTGCTGCATCGCGTGGCCGAAGACGTCAAGGAACTGGGCAAGGTCGAAAACATGCCCAAGATGGAAGGCCGCCAGATGGTCATGATGATCGGGCCGCTGCCCAAGTGATCCTTGCGCCCTGACCAGACAGGAAAGCCCGGCAATTGCCGGGCTTTTTCATTTCAGAGACGATGTCGCCGGCGTCAGAGCGCGATGATCTTGACCGCGGTTCCCTTGGCCGTCAGCGCGATCTTCTCGTCGCATAGCAGCATCGCATCCTTGCCGAAGACCTCGTTGCGCCAACCGCGCAGGGCACCCACGTCCCGCTCGCCCGCGGCGATCAGATCCAGGTCCGAAGTCGTTGCGATCATTTTCTGGGCCACCCCCGCTTCCTCGGACTTGGCCTTCAGCAGCACCCGAAGAAGATCGGCCACCGCAGGGTTGACCAAGAGTTTCTCGCGCGAACGGTCGGGTTTGGGCGCATCTTCCGGGGCCATCGCGACCCCCTTTTTCACCGCCGCCATGATCCCTTCGGAAATCGGCCCCTTGCGGGCGTCGCGCAGCAGCAGCCGAAGTTTCGACAGATCGCCGGGCGACTGCGGTTTGGCCGAGGCCAGTTCCACAAGCGCGTCATCCTTGAACACCCGGTTGCGCGGCACGTTGTTGGACTGCGCATAGCTTTCGCGGAATTCGGCCAGCGTCTGCACGACGGCCATGAACCGGCCCGACGTGGTGCGCGTCTTGACCCGCCGCCAGGCCTCGGACGGCTGAATTTCATAGGTTTCGGGCTGGGTCAGCGTGGTGATCTCTTCGGTCACCCAGGCCTCGCGTCCCTTCTTCTTCAGTTGCGCCGCAAGTTCCTCGTAGATCACCCGCAGATGGGTCACATCGGCCAGGGCATAGGTCTTCTGCGCATCCGACAGGGGCCGGCGGCTCCAATCCGTGAAGCGTGAGGACTTGTCCACGGATTCGCGCGCGATCTTCTTGACCAGCGTCTCATAGCCCACCTGCTCTCCAAAGCCGCAGACCATGGCCGCGACCTGGGTGTCAAACAGAGGATCGGGAAACACCTTGCCATCGAACCAGAAGATCTCCAGATCCTGCCGCGCGGCGTGGAACACCTTGACCACCGAAGTGTCGCGGAACAGATCGTACAGCGGCTCCAGCGACAGTTCCTTCGACAACGGATCCACCAGAACCGCGTTCTCGTCGCCCTCGCCCGGATAGGCCAGTTGCACAAGGCACAGCTGGGAATAGTAGGTCCGTTCGCGAAGGAACTCGGTGTCGATCGTGACATATGGATGTTGCGCGGCTTCCTTGCAGAAGTCGGACAACTCTTGCGTCGTCAGAAGTGTTCTCATTACTGGCAGTCTGGTCCCTGGTTACAGGCCCGCCAGCATAGTGTGACATTGGTCAATGGCAATGCGTCACGCTTGCGCCGGTAACCTTTGGCCGTTCAGGCGTTGGCGGCCGACAGCAGGATCGGGGTGCGGTCGCCGGTGGCATAGCGGCGCAAGACCGCCGGGTAGAGTTGATGCTCCAGCGGCAGCACGCGGGCGGCCAGCGTGTCGGGCGTGTCGCCGGGCAACACCGGCAGCCGCGCCTGCCCCAGGATCGGGCCACCGTCCAGTTCTGCCGTGACCTCGTGCACGGAACAGCCGTGCTCGGCATCGCCCGCATCCAGCGCGCGGGCGTGGGTGTGCAGGCCCTTGTACTTGGGCAGCAGCGAGGGGTGGATATTCAGCATCCGCCCGGACCAGTGCCCGACGAAATAAGGCGTCAGCACGCGCATGAAGCCGGCCAGACAGACCAGATCGGCCCCGGCGGCCTCGATCGCGGCCGTCACTTCAGCCTCGAAGCCCTCGCGGTCGGTGCCATAGGGCTTATGATCCACCACCGCCGTGGTGATCCCCAGATCGGCCGCCTTCTGCAAGCCGCCCGCATCGGGGCGGTTGGACAGCACCAGCACGGGCCGCGCCGGGTGATCGCCGGTCATCGACCGGACCAACGACACCATGTTGGAGCCGCCGCCCGAAATCAGGATGGCAACCTTTCGCGTCACGCCAGGGTTCCGGTATACCGCACGCCCGCACCCGGCACGACCTGGCCCAGCCGGTAAACGGTTTCGCCTGCCTCGGACAGCACCGCCTGCAGGGTGTCTGCCTGATCCTTGTCCACCACCAGCACCATGCCGATCCCGGCATTGAAGGTCTTCAGGATCTCTGCGATCTCGATCCGTCCTTCGGCCGCGAGCCATGCGAAGATGTCCGGCAAGGTCCAGGCCGACAGATCGACTTCGGCCCCCAGTCCGTCGGGCAGAACCCGCGGCAGGTTCTCGGTCAGGCCGCCGCCGGTGATATGGGCCAGCCCGTGCACGCCGCCCGAATGGATCGCGGCCAGTGCCGGCTGCACGTACAGGCGTGTGGGCGCCAGCAGCGCCTCGCCCAGCGACTGTTCCGGGTCAAACGGCGCGGGATCGTCCCAGCCCAGTCCCGCACGTTCCACGATGGCACGTACCAGAGAATAACCGTTGGAATGCACCCCGTCCGAGGCCAGCCCCAGCAGAACGTCGCCTTCGACCACACCCTCGGGCAGGCTCTGGCCGCGCTCCATGGCGCCGACGGCAAACCCTGCAAGATCGAAATCGCCCGCCGCATACATGCCCGGCATCTCGGCGGTCTCGCCGCCGATCAGTGCCGCGCCCGCGCCCTTGCAGCCCGCCGCGATGCCTTCGATGATCGTGGCCGCCGCATCGGTGTCCAGCTTGCCTGAGGCGAAATAGTCCAGGAAGAACAGTGGCTCGGCGCCCTGGCACACCAGGTCGTTGACGCACATCGCCACAAGATCGATGCCGATGGTGTCGACCATGCCGGTGTCGATGGCGATCCGCAGCTTGGTGCCCACGCCATCGGTGGCAGCCACCAGCACCGGGTCGGAATAGCCCGCAGCCTTGAGGTCGAACAGCGCGCCGAAACCGCCCAGCCCGGCCATCACGCCGGGTCGGTTGGTGGCCTTGGCGGCGGGCTTGATCCGCTCTACCAGCGCGTTTCCGGCGTCAATATCCACACCAGCCTGCGCATAGGTCAGGGCATCTTTGCCAGCGCTCATATCCGTGATCCTTTCAAGGCGTTTTCTGCGCCTGCCCGTACCGCAACGGGACCGAAAAGGAAAGCCACAGACCGCCCCTGCGCATCGCTTGACGCGGCATCGCCATCTGGTAGGGATAGCCACGCCATTGGGGGCCTGTAGCTCAATTGGTTAGAGCAGAGCGCTCATAACGCTTTGGTTGCGGGTTCAAGTCCTGCCGGGCCTACCAAACATGACTTATATTCCCTTCTTTTCAGCTAGTTAGTAGATTTCTTGGCGAACCTTGCGGGGTGGTTCGTCACATTCTGTTCTGATTTTGTCCCTTCCATCTTTGCGAAAGCAGAGTCTGAAAGGGCTATTCGGCCAAATGTTGCGCAGTACCTTTCAGCCTCGGACAAGGTTACGTGTCCGCTGACTGACATGATCTCAAAGGACGTTCCGCCTGCCTCTGCAATCCGTCGGCAGATGGCCTTTCGCAGGCCGTGAGAGGAACACGTGTGAAGACCAGCTTTGTCGCACCACTTGCGCATCGAGGACCCCAAGCCCTTGGTGGTTCGTGGTCGTCCTTGCCTGGTCTCCAAGAATGTGAACTTGTTTGCTACGGTTGAAAGAGCGGATGCCAGATCAGGGTGGATCGGGATATTCACTTCGATGCCGCTAGGGTTTTTTCTTGTTTTCTGGCGGCGGTACACGATGCGGCCATCGCGGATATTCGAGATGCCCATCTGAACCGCATCAACCTTGGCCGCCCCTGTATAGAGCATGAGGGTCATTGCCAGGTGTGCGGGTGTTCCAAGCTTGTGCACATCGTAGAACCGGGCGATCTCTGCTTCGTTCCAAGTGTGATATCCGGTGCTTGCGCTTTGGAAATGGCCTACCCCCTTCACGGGGTTGTCAGCCCGCCATTCAAGCTTGACTGCCAGATCCATCAACTGTGAAAGCCGCTTCAATGTCTTGTTGGCTTGCTGGGGTGTGTCTGCCAGATCGGCCTTGATCTCTAGGACATGGCGAACGCGCATATGCGACACGCGCTTGTGTCCGTGGTGCTTGCGCAGAGGCTCAATGACGCTGCGGTAGTCGGCCCGGGTCGACTCCTGAATGTTGGGAAAGTGAAGCCTGTAGAACCGCGCTACCAGATCGTCGAAAGTTCCCGGCCTCGTGCGATCTTTTCCCGCTCCGAGCTTGGAGTTATGGCGCGCGACGGCTTCGTCATATTTTTTCTTGAACTCATCTGAGCCGAATTGCGTCCCGAGTTCTGCGGAAACCCCTTTGTGTCGATAGCGCCAGCGTTTTTTGCCGTGCCTGTCGAAATAGGAACTTGTGAAGGGAAACTTGGTGTTTTTCTGTTTCACGGCGAATCCCAATCATTCTCGGAAGAATCGAATTTGCCCGATGGCATTGCAATGATTGAAATGGTTCCATCCGGCTTTATATCCACGCGCCATGCTTCAACACCCGCCGCTTGCATTGCCTTCGCGTAGCGGGTGAGTTCAGCTTGCTTGATTGGCGCGCGGTTGTTGTCCATGTCAGTCAGCAACGCTGCCAATGCTGGCCAGCCGCGAGTTGACGTGACTCACATCAAATGCGAAGGGCTTGCCGTGGATAGGCTTCAATCCCTTGTCTTCGCAGAACTTCCAAAAGGCTGGCGTCGCACCGTCATACCCCAGATCGCGGGCCAGGTCGTTGGCTTCCCAGATGCGGTCCATGCGTCAAACCCCTTTTGAGCTAGAGAACCGCACCGTTGACGGGCGAGTGCGTGAGGCGCTTCGGATGCGGGCATCAAGGTCCGCGATGGCTGCGGCCATCTCGGCGTCAGAGCGGTATTCAACGCGCTCATCGCCCATCTGGAGGCTGCGCACGCCCTTCGCGCGGGCCTTGATCAGCGCGTCACGAAGGGCGTCCAGTTCGGTTGCAGAGACGGCCATCAGCCCACCTTGTGCCAGCCGCGGTAGTCGATCCAGCCCGCGCCGAAGTCGAGGCGCACCTTGATCTGAACACCGTCCACCTCGAAGCCCTGCCGGGTTTCGATCTGCGGCCCCGGTGCCCCTTCCAGGTAGGCGTATTCCAGCCCGTCGATCACTGCCGGGTCGGCGGCGACGTACCAGGCGGCGGGATCGGTGAGGCGCGGCTCAACGATCAGGGTCAGGTTGGCGAAGGGGTTGGCGTCGGCCGTCTTGGTCGCGGCGATCTCGGTCAGAACCTGTTCGGCGGTGGTTTCCAGGTCCGGCGGAACCACCACGAAGCGCGGCGTCACGTCGATCAACTCGCCCGCAAGGCCGGTCTGCTTGCGCATGGCCAGCCGCGCGGCGCTGAGGCTTGCCAGGCTGGGCGCTGCTGCCGCGCTCACGTTGCCATGGTTGGCATCGAAGACCGGATCGCCGTCGCTCATGTCCGGGTTTGCGATCAGCCTGGCCACCAGCTGCTGCGCTTCGAAGGCGTAAACGGATGTGCCCATCTTGGCCGGGATCTGCGTGAAAGCGCCCAGGTCGTCATTGATCAGCGCCTGGCGCGAGATGCCGAAGATCTTGCCGAAGGTTTCGACGATGTAGGCCTCGGCAGATTCCTCGATGGTGCCGTGCTTGAACTCGCCCCCTTCGGAGACCTTCTCAAGCTGCGGCGCCTCACCGAGCTGGATGGCCCGCTTGGCCCGGAAGTCGCGCGCGGTGGTCTGCCGTGCCAGCTGGCGCGCGCCCGAGGGTGCCGCCATATAGGCGCGGCGCAATTCCCGGCCCACGGCATCGCCCGTGATCAGGGAAAAGTCAGAGGTGCTGTGCAAGGCGCGGGTGATCACCGTCGATGCCGACATGCCGCCGACAGAGATACCAGACCGGCGCAGGCAGTCGCGGGCAATGTCCACGGTTGACGTGTTGGCATACTGCCGGGCTTCCGGCGACAGATCGTGATCGGGGTGCGAGCGGGCATAGAGCGCCTCGCCATAGCGGCGCGCGATCACGTCCGGGGCGGTATTGTCGGTGCCGATTTCAATGCGCGTGGTGCGTGTGGTGGTCTCTGCCGTGCGCTGCTGCATGGCCTCAAAGGCATCGCGCCGGGCATCTTCGGGGGATGCCTCTGCATCGATCTGGGCATCGGCCCAGCTGCGGGCCAGCCCTGCCGTGGTGGCGATGGTGCGGATCTCCGCGTTCACCTGCGCGCGGGTCAGTACATCGCCCTGGTCCTGTTGCTCGGTGATTTGTTCTTGCTGGCTCATAGGGCCGTCTCCATTTCTGAAATGCGCACCGGGATCGGCGGGCATGGGAACAACGGACACCTCAAGCAGTGTCCACTTCTTGGCGGTGCGGGTTCGGTTCTTGCCCTCGCGTCCGTCCAGCCACTCGGAAACCGTGTATCCGACGGACAGGCCGCGCAGCGTGCCGTCTGAAATGTCCGTCATGACCTGTTGTGCTGCCGCGCTGCTGCGGAACCTCAGCAGGACCCAAAGCCCTTCGGGGCGGATCTCTGCCTTCTCGACAACGCCCAGCTGGTCGCTTGTGGTGCCGCTGCGGTGGCCGTCCAGGACCGGCCCGCCTATCAGGCGGGAAATGTCCGCGCCGGTCAGGTCCAGCCGCTCGATGAAGCCGGGGCGAACGGTGTCAGCCCCTGTTGATACAATGGCCTCGATGGTGCGGGCATCCGGGTCAAAGCTGGTTGGTCGCGGCGCGGCCGCACGAAGATGAATGGTCATTTCGTTGCCCCTTAGGCTTGGCGTATCTGGTCGCGTTCGATCTCGGCATTCAGCTCGTCAATGTCCCGCCCGCGTGCGGCGACAACTTCTTCACGGCTTTTCAAACCGGCGTTGATGGCGGCGATATCGGCTTCGGCCTCGTTGCGCGGATCGACCCACTGCCAGCCCGGCGGCACGAAGCGCACGTCGCGATAGTCGCTGAGTGAGACCGGGTCCGCAGGGATCGCCCCGGCAAGCGCCTGAATGTCGATCCAGCGCCGCCACAGCGGACGCAGGAACTGGCCTTCGATCAGGTTGCGTTGCAGCATTTCGGCGCGACGGCGGAACTCTAACAGCCCGACGCGAGCGGAGCTGTAGTTCGCTTCGCCCAGGTCGCCGGTCAGCGCCTCGAAGGTCAGGCCAGCCCCGGCGGCAATTTCGCGATCCTGGGCGCGAAGGAACTCAACGGCCTGTGACAGCCCCTGCCCCGGCTGGCTGAAAGTGACCTCTGCGCCCATCGGCAGAACGCGCATCGCGCCCGGCTCAAGCGAGACATTCAAGGCGGATCCGGTCTCGGTGCCCTCGAAGCCGCCGAAGCTGCCTTCCGGATCCTTGATGTAGCCTGTTGTGAGTGCGGAGACCTTCTCGCGCATCAACATGGCGTCGCTGGCCTCGTCCCGGTCGCGAAGCTTCAGAAGCACGGGCGAAAGCCATGAGATGCCCCGCACCTGCCCCGGAAACAGCGGGTCGAAGATGTGCAGCATGTCGGATGCCGGAATGCGCTTGGCTTCGCCATAGGCGGCAAACGGGGTGCCGGGGGCTTCCGGCAGAACGTGATAGGCGGCGATCTGGTCGCTAGCATCAAACTCGACACCGGCCACGATCCGCGCCCCGTTGCCAAGGTCTCGCGACAAGGACGGGTCAACCTGATCTGCCGGGACCTGCTTCAGGCGGGTTTCGCCGTCAGCATCGACAATGATCCGGAAAAAGGCTTCACCGTCGCGGACCAGCGCCCGACACATCGGAAGCAGGGCAGGCCCGACCAGTTCTTCAAAGGCTTCGCCCAGGCGTCTACGGGTGTCTTCGTCCGGATGGCGCGAGCGGACCTGGTAGCCTTTGCCGACCATGTTTGTGCAGTGCACTTCAACGATCCGGTTGCCGAATGGTGTGTTGATGTAGGCGGCGGCGGCGCGCGATTGTGCGGCCCCACGGGCGGCGAGCGTCTGCTGGGCTGGGGAGGCAAGGAAGGAACCTCCTTCCCAGCGACGCCCGCCGCCCCCCGCCTCAACGCCACGCCGAAACAGCTTTGAAGCAACTCTTTTCGACGCGCGGAGGATCTGGCGAGTATGGGTGCGAGGACTCAGGCTCATTCGTCTTCATCCCCGTTTGCTTTGGAAATTTCAGAAGCCCGAACGAAAACAGCCATAAACGACGACGCCAGATCGACCCAAAAATGAACGGGGCAATCCGGATGGCTGGTGGAAACTTCTTCGAAATACTCCATCGAAGCTTGATTAGAATCCGAAATCCAGGTGCGAAGCGTTCCATCGTCGTCTCGCGTTGCGTGCAGCACCGCATGAAAGTTATTCGCTGTCCGTTCTTCTTGTAGAACTTGGGTGGAAAATGCGCCGTAGGCTGATTTACAGGCAGCCAGGGCAAGCTCGTGATCGCCCTTAGTGCGCTTCAAAACGTCCGCGTACACCCCGATAATGGCGACTTCATCGATGCGAAATCGGGTCCAGCCCTTCGTTCTCTTGATCCCGAAGTAGTCCCGCCTCAGCCAATCTCGCAGCGTGTTTCGAGGAACACCCGCAATATCCGCGACCTGGCTCAGAATGAAAGTATCGTTTGGCGTCATAGCTGTGCCTTTCGTTTGCACTGAAAGTGATGCCATAACGTCATATTGTCAAGTGTGATGTAACATCGTCACTTTCATCACAACTCTGGAAACCCATCTTCCCCCGTCACGGCCCGCCAGATCGACGCGATGGATTGTGTTCCGAGGTCTCGCTCAACGTATTTTGCGGCTTCGGCCTTGTCGGTCAGCTGCGGCCCGAAGTGATCCCACGCCAGGCAGGTTTGGGCGGCGATGCCTTGCAGGCTTGTAGCCGTCAGGGAGGCTACTTTTGCTTCCGCAGCCCAGCCCTGCTGTTCAACGGCCAGGCATTCGGGTGTGTCGAAGTTCCCATTTCCGGGCAGAACGATGAGTCGCAGAAGCTCCTTGCGGGATGCGACCCACTGCCGGAAATGGGGCACGACGGGATCTTCGGCGTGTCGGGGCATCATGCTTCCGGGGCTTGCCGCCATTTCCGCGAAGGCTTGTTCCCTGCCCGCGCGCAGGCCGTCCAGGTAGGCCGCGCTTTGGGTGTTCGTGGCTACTGTCAGCGCGCTTGCCGGTGCCGCCAGCGGCGCAGCTGCGGCGGCGGCAAGGAAGGTGCGGCGAGGCAAGGCGGGGGTGTTCGCACAAGTGCGGTCTTTGGGCATTGTCTGGATTTCCTAACTTGATATGATAGAAAATATATCGGACACAGCAGGACCCAATGTCAATAGAATTTCTATCAGTTAGGCAGGTCAAAGCCGCGAGAGCTCTATTGGCTTGGTCGCAGCACGACATGGCCAAAGCCTCCGGTGTGTCCTATCCAACGATAGCCCGACTGGAAAAAAGTGACGGAAACCTCGGTGGTCGAGAGTCTACCATTGCCGCGATCCGCTCCGCCCTTGAAGCCGCTGGCGTCGAGTTCATCGCGGAAAACGGCGGTGGTGCCGGTGTCCGCCTGAAAAAGGGTGTGACGGGCTGAATTGTCCGCAACTGTCCGAAAGACACTTTAAGACAGTCCTGGACAGTCTCAAACTGTCCGGCACGACAGGGACAGGGACAAACACAGGGAAATGACAGGGACAGCGCGACCAGCCGGACAGTGCTGGGGATAACGCCTCCATCATCGCCCCATCCACTTTGACGTAAGCACCGGCCCCTTGGGCTTTGCCATCGCCTCAACCTGCGCCAGTTCCGCGCGGCGCTGATCGGGGTTGATGTTGACCAGGTGGCGCACCGCGAAGGCATAGACGGCGCAGTCAAGGGCTTCGGCCCGCTTGCCCGGTATCCTTTCAAAGCTGCGCACCGGCTGGCCCCGTGAATAGCGGATCACCGCGCGTTCGGATGCGACCTGCTCGAACCAGACCGGCGGCAAGCTTTCGGAAAACCGCACATGCCCTGCCCTGGGCAATCTGGCGAATAGTTGCGCCTTCACCGTGTCCACGCCCACGATCCACAGCCGCGCCCCTGTCTTGGTCTTCGATCCGGCCCGCTCGATCACCGGGCGATTGCCTGCCGCGCCCTTGATAGCACAGATCTTGCGGCGGGTACGGGACCGGCAGAAGGCCGTGACCGCGTGCATGGTCGTGCCGTCGCCCGCATCGACGGCGGTCGCGTCGATCCGCATCTTGCCGCCCAAGGCATGGGGGAAGCGTTCGGCCAGAAGCGAGTCCAGCTCGCGCCAGGTCTCGTCAGCATCCCACGCCCCCCAGATCACCCTGTGACCAAGGATCAGCATCGATCCGGTTTCGGTCCAGCCGATATAGGTCAGTTCCAGCCGGTCATGTTGCACGTCACAGCCCACCGTCAGCGCCAGCACCTCGGCAGGCACTTCATCCAGGTCGAAGGGTTCGGCGCGCGCGGCAAGGCTTTCGTCGTCCAACTCGTCACCTTCCGCACGCCAGCCCTGGGCAAGGATCGTGTTCACGAAGGTTTGCAAGGTGGTCGGATCGTCCTTGGAAGCGACGAACTCGGTTGCCAGCTTGCCCCATGAGGCATTGGCATGAAGGCTGATCAGGGCGTTCATGCGAAAGCCCGCGTGACCTTCGATCTCGGGCCGCGTGGCGCGCCAATGACCGGCGGCGACCATATCGGGCTTGTGCCGTTCGGCAATCTCGGCCGCGCAATGCGGGCAGCACCAGAAGGCCGCGCCGGGTTCGCCTTCGGGCCAGCTGATCTGCCCCCATTGGATCTCGGTGAAGGTGCCGCAATCCGGACACGGCACCTCAAAGATCCGCTGATCCGATTGTGCATAGGCGCGCAACACATGGCTGGTGTCTTCCAGCACGGGCGTTGACCCAAGGATGATCTTGCGGTCCGGAAAGCTCAGCGTGCGCTTTTCGGCCAGCATCAGGGGCGACCCTTCGGGCGTCGGCGCCATCCCGTCGACCTCATCCATCAGCAGGAAGCGCACATTGTGCCGGCGCAGGTTCCGGGGTGCCTTGGCCGCAACCACCTTCAGCGATCCACCGGAAAACCGCCGCGACAGAAGCGTGTTGCGCCCGGCCTCGTCCAGATCGCCGCTCAGCGCCCGTGCCACAGCCGGTGAAGCCGCGAAGATCGGTTCAATGTCGGACACCACGTAGTCGCGGCAATCGCTCTCGGCAGGCAGCAGGCAGAGAATGGGCGCGGGATCGTTGGCAACGAAGCTGGCCACGGCAGAGCTGAGAAGCGTGGTAAAGCCGACTCGCACCGGCTTGACCAGGGTCACGCGCTCCATCAGCGGATCTCCGATGGCGTCGGCGATCTCGCGCTGGAAGGGCCAGAGGCGCACCGGGCCAGGCTGGCTGGAAACACCTTCGGGCAATTGCACCTCGCGCTCGATCCAGTCCGACAGGCGCAGGCGCGGCGGTGGCAACAGGGCCCTGAGTGCCTGGGCGCGGATCTCAGCTATCTGCGTCATGGGCCAGACCTTCCAGCGTGCTGCGGATCTCGCGATCGATCTTCTCAAGCTCGGCGGCGGTCAGGTCCGGGATCTCGCCACGAAGGCGGGCGGGCACGGCCAGAACACCGGCCCGGATCTTGCGCAGAACCTCGGCCCATTCCCGCACAACCTCGTCAGCCTTGACCAGCTCGGCGCGTGCAACGCCGTTCTTGAGCGCCTGGGCGTCGGCCTGTTCCTTCGCCAGCCGCGCCCTCTCTGCCGTCAGGTTGGCGGCTTGATCTTCGGTGCCCCATTGTGCCGCCATGGCCCTCAGGTGGCGGACATAGCCGCCCACGGTGGCGCACAGGTCGTAGGCATCATGGCTCAGGTGAACTGCGATGCCCTTGGCCTTCAGCTCGCTCAGCGCGCCAGAGGAAATGTCCAGAAGCGTGCACAAATCCTTGCCGCCAATGCGGTGCACCGCGTCACCTTCAAGGGGCAGTTCGGAAAGGATTCTCATGGCAAATCATACCCCTTTGCAAAATTTGCACCGCCAGAAATGCCGGGGTGCGAATTACCCCCGCAGGGGGGCCTGCCGGAAGGACCCGTGAGGCTGGCAGGCGTCTCGAATGTGCTGAGATAGTGACCTTGCGCTTGCCGCTTGCGCATTGCCCGGCGCTTCAGGCTTTCGACAACCTCGGCCAGCTTGCGTGCGTGTGTCTCGTTGTTCGTGTCGTCTCGCATATCTCTACAGTTCCTACTGTTGCTCTGTACCTGCTCAATGGTGAGACCCGGAGCAGAAGGCATAGGGCGACCAGTCCCAGCCATTGAGGCTGAGCTGGTCCCGTGCCTCCAGCGTGAAGACCTGCTCAACGGAGCCGACCCATCGCTTTCAGGCGCACCCGGTCTCGACGATCCACGCCGGGTGCTCAGTCGCTACTTGCGGCGTCTGGATTGACACCGGGGGACGCGCTTCGACCTTTCGGGCTGCGCTTGGCGTGTGTCCCCGTCCCGTGGTACGCCTTTTGGTGGTGGCGCGCGCCACCGTCTGTTGTCCGTCCGCGCGCCAACAGCGCGATCAGGCGGCGCTAGTGCCTCCCTCTTCTTCAATCACAACGAAGTCGTCGCCAGCAGCCGGGCTGCGGAACAGATCCTCCACAAGTTGGCGCATGATCTGGGTCTGCCTCTGGCTGGGCTTCCAGTTGCGGAATCTGGCCCGCTTGGCCATGTTCTCAGCAAATTGCTTGGTCCAAGGGTTGGATGCTCTCTCCGCTACAACGGGCATGTGATAGAGCAGCCGCGCAATCTCACTCTCTGTCATGCCGCGCCCCTCCCTTGCACATGGCTCAGGAAGGCCGCTTGTCGGTCGGCAGGCATTGCGTCATAGGCCGCGAGCGCGAACGCCTCTCGCTGGCGTGCCGTGGCCCAATGCGCCCAGTGGCGGGCCGCATCGATCTCCTGCCCTGCGAAGTAAGTCGGCAGGGGCGCACCAAGGACGGCCTCAACAGTGATCTCTGCAATGTCAGGCGAAAGGGAGCGCAGTGAAGCCCAGGCAAGCGCGGCCCGCTCTTGGGTTGTCAGGCGGCGATCAATGATCCTGGTGAAATCCGACCAGGCGTCAGCATCTCCGCTCGTCAGCGCATAGCCGAGACTGCGGGCCGCTGCCTTGTGCTCTGCCTTGCCAAACTTTGAGATTGCGTTTGCACGCTTCGTCGCGCTATCTTTTCCGCGACGTTCAACGGCGTCTTGAAAGCTTTCAGCCCCGGTTGCAGTTCGCCCTGCGCCGGGGTTTTTCTTTTCAAATCGGTTTGGCGGAAGGTTCGCCAAACGGTCAATTTCTCTATTCTTTTCAACGTTGGTGCTTTGAAGGTTCGCACTTCTAAAGCATTGCAGCGCTTGGCTTGTGTTGATCCTGCCGGGCCTACCATCGACACCGTGCCGCCAGCGGCCGTGCCCGATGTCAGGCGACTTCCTTCAACAGCCACTCGGCCCGCTCGATATGCTTGCGGGCAACGCGCAGCTTGCGCTTCAACCTGTCCTTGTCGCGGCTGCCATGCGCATGATCCAGCTTGTCTTTCAGATCCGCTTCCTTGCGGCGCAAACGGTCCAGAACGCGTTCGACGTGTTGCGGCTTGATCTTGTCCGCCTTGCCCTGTTTGACGCGGTCACGATAGGCTTCGACCCGTCCGGCTAGTTTCTTGAGCCCCATGATCTTCCTCCCGACCAGACCTCCCGACTGACAGTCTAGCCGGGTTCTGTGACAGTTTTGTTGGCCTCGCCGGAATCGTCCTGCGACAAGGTTTCGTCCGTATCGGATTCGTCCAGTTCATCGTCTTCCAGAACCAGCAGCCCCTCGACCTCGGCCAAGGCTGCATCCTGTTCTGCGTACAGTCCTTGCGCAACGGCGATCAGTTCGCGCATGGCATCATAGGCGTAGGTCGAATCGTTCAGGAAGGACGTGGCCGCCAGCGGTGCCAGTTGGCGGCTGCGGATCAGCGCGTCGATGCGGCGGGTGCGCGAGCGGGCGTCTTCCTCGATCTCGGCGCGCTCCTGATCCAGCCAGAGCGAACTGCGGTCGCCGAGCTCCGATTTGGCCAGCGCGTCGATCTCGACCAGGATACGGGCGATCTCGGCCCGCAACTCGTCGTAGATCGTGGTGACGGTGCCCTGCGGGTGCGTCGTGTAGCGATCGATGTTCTTGTGCAGGTGTTTGACCGATTTGACCGCGGCGACGATGCTGTTGGCGACCTCGCGCAGCATCTGGATCCTGTCGGTCATCGCGGAACTGGTCTTGTCGTCGCCCGCGCGCGAGACATAGTCGACGATGGCCGAATGCAGTGTCTTGATCCGCCGTTCGTAGTCAAGCGCAAGGTCCAGATCCACCTGGGTGCGGTTGTCGCGCACCACCGCCTCCAGATCCTTGTTCGAGAACACTTCGTCGCGTGGCAGGTTCAGCCCTTTCAGGATCAACGCCACGGCGTTGTCGTACAGATGGATGACCTCGTTGCGCAGGGCCGGTTCCAGGGTCTGCGGGAACTCGGCCACCGAGGCGTTCAGGAAATGCGGCTGGCTGACGCCGGGCATCTTGTCCGAGATGCGATGCTCCAGGAACCGCACGAGGCGGTTCAGCATCGGCAGCATCATCGCCACGCCCATGACATTGAAGATCGTATGGAACACCGCGAGTTTCAGCGCGTAGTCATCCTCTGCGATCCCGACCAGCCCGGCGATGGCATCCACCACTTCACGCAGGGGAACGATCAGGGCCAAGGCCACAACCGCCGTGGTGACGTTGAAGATCAGATGCGCCAGTGCCAGTCGCTGCCCCTGGTAATTGGCCCCAAGGGCCCCCAGCACCGCCGTCACCGTGGTGCCGATGTTGGAGCCGATGGCCAGAGCCAGCGCGTTTTCATAAGTGATCTGCCCCGCTGACAGGGCCGTCAGGATCAGAACCATCGTGGCATGGCTGGACTGCATCACCACCGTCGCGGCGGTGCCCACCAGTGTATAGACCGCCAGCCCCAGCACCCCGGCCAGCGCGAATTTCGACAGGTCGATCTGGGCGCTGACCGCGTCGAAGCCTTCCTTCATGTAGTGGATGCCGAGGAACAGGAACCCCATGCCCGCCAGCACATAACCCGCCCCGCGCAGCAGCTTGTTCTTCTGGAACACCAGCACGATGCTGAATGCCAGCATCGGCATGGCATAGGCCGAGATATTGACCTTCAGCCCCAGCCCCGCCACCAGCCAGGCGCCGGTGGTGGTGCCGATATTGGCGCCCAGAATGATCCCCACCCCGCCGATCAGCGAGATCAGCCCGGCGCTGAGGAAGGAAATCGTCAGCACCGACACCAGCGAACTGGATTGCAGCATGGTGGTGGAGACGATGCCGAACAGCAGCGCCCGTGGCGTGGACCTGGTCGCCCCGGCCAGCATCCGTTCCAGCATGCCGCCGCCAAGCGCCTTGAAGCCGTCCTCCAGCATCATCATGCCAAACAGGAAGATCGCCACACCAGCGGCGATAGTCTGAACATCCGAACTTTGCCAGAAAGCGAAGATCAGGACCAGAAGGGCGGCCGGCAGGAAAAGGCGTTTCACGTCATATGCTTTGACTTTTGAACAGGGGCTTTGCGACAAGCTTAGCACCGGGATGCGCACCCGAACCATCCCCCTGTTCCCGCCGTGTCGCCGCAGCAACCCAGACTTCGTGAGATAACCCCCTGATTGTGTTACCCTGAGGCGCAACGCGGATCCACATACTCCGCGAAATGGGGGACCAGATGAGAAAACACGGACCGATGTTGTTTGCGGTGGCACTGGCCTGTGTCGGCGCAGGCACGGCACACGCCAGCAGCCACAATTTTGAAATAGATGCCGAAATTCCGACAGAAGTCGGGAAAGGTGCAAATGGCAAAGTCCTGATCGAATTCCGCTACAACAAGAAAAGATACACCGGGAAGGCGGATATCCATTCGGGCATGACGAAGGCGGACAAGGCAAAGGCGGTCAAGGACGCCATCGACAATGCAGAAACATTCACAGGGAAAAAACCGACGGGCGTTACTGCAACGGTCAACGGCACCAAGGTCGAGATGCATGCGCCTCATGCGAAAATCCTGAAATTCAAGACGATCAAGCTCAAGGAATCCGACACGATCACCGAAATCACCTATGATCTGATGAACGTTGAAACCGGTCGCAAGAAGCTCAGCTACCGCTTTACCGACACCGTCGTCACCGGCTATCTGGCCAGTGTCGGCTTTTCCAGCTTCCTCGGGTCTTTGACCCATTCGATCCAACTGTCACCGGGTACGACCGGGCCGCAGGCGACCGCCTTGTTCGACAGCTATTTTGCCTCGAATGCCAGCGGACTGGCGGCCATCGGGTTGGCACCGGTCACCGGGTCATCGGGATATGGAGTGGTGCAGACCCTTGCCGCCTATCCCTTCGACACGCCGCTGTCGATCACCGGGGATGGGGAAAGCCTTGAGCTAGGGATTGCGGAGGTTCCGCTGCCCGCGCCCGTCGTGTTGATGATGGGGCCCCTTGTCGGGCTGGGGGCGCTGCGCTTGCGCCGCCGCGCCTGAGCAAAAAAACGCCCCCGAAACCGGGGGCGTTTTCAATTCGGGCTGTGCTGCGGTTATCCGCCGAAGTCGTCCAGCATGATGTCTTCGCGATCCACGCCCAGATCCAGCAGCATGTTGATGACCGACTGGTTCATGATGGGCGGACCACACATGTAGTATTCGCAGTCTTCCGGCGCGGGATGGTTCTTCAGATACTCGTCGAACAGAACGTTGTGGATGAAGCCGGTATAGCCGGTCCATTCGTCTTCGGGCAGCGCGTCCGACAGGGCAACGTGCCATTCGAAGTTCGGGTTCTCGGCGGCCAGACCGTCGAAATCCTCCACATAGAACATCTCGCGCTTGGAACGGGCGCCGTACCAGAAGCTGATCTTGCGCTTGGTCTTCAGACGCTTGAGCTGGTCGAAGATGTGGCTGCGCATCGGCGCCATGCCGGCCCCGCCACCCACGAAGATCATTTCCTTTTCGGTGTCGCGGGCGAAGAATTCGCCGAACGGACCCGAAATGGTGACCTCGTCGCCGGGTTTCAGGTTGAAGATGTAGGACGACATCTTGCCCGCCGGAATGCCGGAGGAGCCCGGCGGCGGCGAAGCGATCCGGACGTTGAGCATGATGATGCCCTCTTCCTCCGGATAGTTGGCCATCGAATAGGCGCGCTCGACCGCTTCATCGACTTTCGAATTCACGTCCCAGATTTTGAAGCGGTCCCAGTCAGGGTGGTACTCTTCATCGACGTCGAATTCCTTGTACGACAATTCGTATGGTGGGCATTCGATCTGGATATAGCCCCCGGCGCGGAAGTTGACATGTTCGCCGCTGGGCAGTTCCAGCACCAGTTCCTTGATGAAGGTCGCGACGTTGTCGTTGGACCGCACCTTGCAGCGCCATTTCTTGACGCCGAAGACCTCTTCGGGAACCTCGATCTCCATGTCCTGCTTGACCGCCACCTGGCACGACAGACGGTCGCCGCAGGCGGCCTCGCGCTTGGTGATATGGCCTTCCTCGGTGGGCAGGATCGACCCGCCCCCGGAATGCACCCGCACCCGGCACTGGGCACAGGTGCCGCCGCCGCCGCAGGCCGAGGGGACGAACAGCTTTTCCGCCGCAAGGGTCTGCAACAGCTTGCCCCCCGCCGGAACCGAGATCGTCTTTTCGCCGTTGATGGTGATGTTCACATCCCCGGTCGACACAAGGCGCGACCGGGCCAGAAGGATCACGGTGACCAGGGCCAGCACGATGATCGTGAACAGGAAAACGCCGAGAGTAAACGTTGCCATCTGCGCCGCTCCTTACAGTTTGACGCCCGAGAAGGACATGAAGCCCATGGCCATCAACCCTGCGGTAATGAAGGTGATGCCAAGGCCCTGAAGCCCGTCCGGAATGTCGGAGTATTTCAGCTTTTCGCGCACGCCGGCCATGGCGGTGATCGCCAGCGCCCAGCCGACGCCCGACGCGATGCCATAGGTCGTCGATTCCGCGAAGTTGTAGTCCCGTTCCACCATGAACAGCGAGCCGCCCAGAATGGCGCAGTTCACCGTGATCAGCGGCAGGAAGATCCCCAGCGCGTTGTAGAGCGGCGGGAAGAAACGATCGAGCACCATCTCAAGGATCTGCACCATGGCCGCGATCACGCCGATATAGGAAATCAGGCCAAGGAATGTCAGGTCAACATCCGGAAACCCGGCCCAGCCAAGGGCACCGGGGGCCAGCAGATAGGTCAGGATCAGGTTGTTGGCCGGCACCGTGATCGCCTGCACGACGATCACCGAGATGCCAAGCCCCAATGCCGTCGTGATCTTCTTCGACACGGCGATGAAGGTACACATGCCCAGGAAGAAGGACAGCGCCAGGTTTTCAACGAAAATCGCCTTTACGGCGAGTGACAACAGGCCATCCATCAGTGGGCCTCCACGCTTTGGATCTTGTACTCACGCGCCTCGACCTGTTCCGGCTTCCAACTGCGGAAGGCCCAGATCAGAAGACCGATGACGAAGAAGGCCGACGGCGGCAGCAGCAGCAGGCCGTTGGGCACGTACCAGCCGCCGTTGTTCACGGTCTGCAGGATGGTCACGCCGAACAGGCTGCCCGAGCCGAACAACTCGCGGATCACGCCGACCAGCATCAGGATCAGGCCATACCCCAGACCGTTGCCGATGCCGTCGATCAGCGAGGCGACCGGCGGGTTCTTCATGGCAAAGGCCTCGGCCCGGCCCATCACGATGCAGTTGGTGATGATCAGGCCCACGAAGACCGACAGGGTTTTCGAGATCTGGAAGGCATAGGCCTTCAGGATCTGGTCCACCAGGATCACAAGCGAGGCGATGATCACCATCTGCACGATGATCCGGATCGAACTGGGGATATGGTTGCGCAGGGTCGAGATGAAGAAGCTCGACAAGCCGGTCACAGCCGTCACCGCCAGCGTCATCACGAAGGCCACCTGCAGCGAGGATGTCACCGCCAGCGCGGAACAGATGCCCAGAACCTGCAGGGTGATCGGGTTGTTGTCGACCAGCGGATCGACAAGGAGTTCCTTTGTCTTCTGGGCCATTACACGTTCCCCCCGGCCAGATTTTCAAGGTAGGGCGCAAAGCCCTGCTGCCCCATCCAGAAGCGCACCAGATTGTCCACGCCGACCGAGGTCAGTGTCGCACCGGCCAGTGCATCGACATGATGCGCTTCCTGGCCCGTGGCCGTGGTCTTGGAGACGGTGATTTTCAGATCGCCCTGGTCGTCGCGCAGCTTCTTGCCGCTCCACTGGGTTTTCCAGCGCGGGTTGTCCACTTCGCCGCCCAGACCGGGGGTTTCGGCGTGGTCATAGAACTGCAGGCCGTAGATGTCGTTGCCGTTCTCTTCCAGCGCGATGAAGCCGTACAGCGTCGACCACAGGCCGTAGCCGTAAATCGGCAGGATCACCTTGTCGAGGTTCCCGGCGTCGTCCTTCAGCAGATAGACGGTGGCGTATTTGCTTTGCCGTCCAATGCCCGCCGGATCGTCATCCAGTTCCACCGACATTGTCGGGTCCGAGGCCGCGCCAATGTCGTCGAAGGTCGTGGCATCCACCACATCGGTGTAGGTGCCGGTTTCGATCTCGACGACGCGCGGTTCGAACTGGCTGAAGGCTTCGGCCACATTCATGCCGTCCTCGTACAGCCCGGCGACCTGCAGGATGTTCTTCTGCTTGTCGAGCAGCTTGTTGGCTTCCTGCACCGGTCGCAGCGACACAGCGGCGACCGAGACGATCATTGAAGCAACAAGACAGACCGCGACCGCCACGAAGATGGTCTTGGGAATGGAATCCGTCGGCAGAGCCTTGAACCGGGCGATGAAGCCGCCCTTGGGGTCATTGGACATGTCAGACATGGCGTTTGGCCCTTCTTGCGATATTCGCCCGAACAACGAAGTGATCGATGAGCGGCGCGAAGATGTTGGCGAACAGGATGGCAAGCATCATGCCTTCCGGGAAGGCCGGATTGACCACACGGATCATCACGACCATGAAGCCGATCAGCGCGCCATAGATGTAGCGGCCCACATTGGTGTGGCTGGCCGAGACCGGTTCGGTCACCATGAAGGCCAGACCGAAGGCATAGCCGCCCAGCACCAGATGCCAGTACCACGGCATCGCGAACATCGGGTTGCTGTCCGATCCGATCAGGTTCAGCAACAACGAAAAGGCGATCATGCCGCCCAGACAGCCGACGATCAGCCGCCAGTTGGCTATCCGCGTGGCCAGCAGGAAGGCCAGTCCCAGCATCGCCGCCAGGGTCGAGGTTTCGCCCAGGCTGCCCTGGATCGTGCCGATGAAGGCGTCCATCCAGGTGATGCCGTGGCCGACCAGCGCCTGGTAGCCTTCCGAGGCCGAGACCGCCAGCGCCGTGGCGCCCGAGAAGCCGTCCACCGGGGTCCAGACCGAGTCGCCCGACATTTGCGCCGGATAGGCGAAATACAGGAAGGCGCGTCCGACCAGCGCGGGGTTCAGGAAGTTCTTGCCGGTGCCGCCAAAGACTTCCTTGCCGATCACCACCCCGAAGGAAATGCCAAGTGCCACCTGCCACAGCGGCGCAGAGGCCGGCAGAATCAGCGTGTAAAGCATTGAGGTGACGAGGAAACCTTCATTCACTTCGTGCCGGCGCACGGTGGCGAACAGAATCTCCCAGAAGCCGCCCACCGCCAGTGTGACGATATAGATTGGCAGGAAATACATCAGCCCGTGAGCGAAATTCGCCAGCGGGTTTGCCGGGTTATAGCCGAAGATCCCGGCGATGGCAGCGCGCCAGCCGCTGGGTTCCAGCCCCGATGCGATGGCCGCGTTGGCCTGATAGCCGGTGTTCCACAGGCCGACCAGGATGCAGGGGATCGTGGCGATGACCACATAGGTCATGATCCGCTTCATATCCACGAAGCTGCGCGCGTGCGGCGCGGCGGTGGTAACGGTCTTGGGGGTGAAGGCGAAGCTCTCGATCGCCTCGAACACCGGGTAGTAGCGTTCGTATTTGCCGCCCTTCTCGAAAAGCGGCTCGATCCGGTCGAAGAATGCGCGGACGCCCATGCTCAGCCCTCCTTCTCGATCTTGACCAGGCTGTCGCGCAGCGCGAGCCCGTATTCATATTTGGCCGGGCAGGCAAAGGAGCACAGCGCGAGGTCTTCCTCGTCCAGCTCCAGCGCGCCCAGCTGCTGGGCGGTGTCGGTGTCCATGACCAGAAGCGCGCGCAACAGTTGCGTCGGCAGGAAGTCCTGCGGCATCAGCGTCTCGAAGGTGCCGGTGGGCACCATGGCGCGGCGGCCACCGTTCATGTTCGAGGTCAGGTCGAACAGCTTGCCCGCCCCTGCCAGCGCCGACGCCAGCACCGGCTGAACCGCGTATTTGCTGGGTTGCGGCGTGATCCAGCCCAGCACCATCTTCCTGGTGTCCTCGGTGATCAGCGTCACCTGGCGGGCATAGCGGCCAAGAAAGGCAAACGCCCCCTCGCCCAGCCGTCCGGTCAGGATCGATCCGGAAATAACCCGCACGGGTTCATCGCCTGCGATCTCGCCGTCGATCAGTTCGGCCAGCGACGCCCCCATGGCGGTGCGCAGCAGACGCGGCGCCTTGGCGCGCGGTCCGGCCAGCGAAATCACCCGCTCGGGGTTCAGAAAGCCGGTGGCGAACAACCGCCCGATGGCGATCACATCCTGATAGCCGATGCTCCAGACCACGCGGTCAGTGCTGGGCGGCATCAGGAAATGCATGTGGGTTCCGGCCAGCCCAGCCGGATGAGGCCCCGAAAACTCATGAGTCTCCACCCCGGCCACACCGCCGGACAGATCCTCGCCCGGATCCTGGCACAGATAGGTCGGACCTTCGGTCAGCCGGGTCAGCGCCACCAGTCCGCGCTGGAAATCCTCTGCCGCATCGTTCAGCACCAGTCGGGCGTCGGGCGCCAACGGTTCGCTGTCCATCGCGGTCACGAAGATCGCCGCGGGCACGGCATCGGCGGCGGGGATCCTGGAATAGGGCCGCGTGCGCAACGAGGTCCACAGGCCCGAGGCCTGAAGCTTGCCCGCAACCGCGTCGCGGTCCAGCGTGGCCGGATCGGCCGCCCCGAAGTCTATCCCGGTGTCCTCGGCGTCCGAGACGTCGATCACCACGCTTTGCAGCACCCGGCGCGCGCCGCGATTGATGGCGCGCACGCGGCCACTCATCGGCGCGGTAAACACCACATCGGGGCTGTCCTTGTGGCAGTACAGCGGAGTTCCACGGGAAACCTCGTCGCCCTCGGCCACCAGCATCTTGGGCTTCAGGCCAATGGTGTCATCCCCGATGACGGCAACAGCCGTCGGGGGCGAGGCAAGGTCGATACGAGGCTCGGGCGCGCCCTCGATGGGCAGGTCGAGACCTTTCTTCAGCACATGATGAGGCATTTTCGGCGGGCTGAACCTATTGCTACGTCGTTATTGTATACTCGGGCATACCTTTGCGGCAAACCTGTCGAGGCGTGTATTTGGCGAAACATCCGACCGCAAGGGCGGGTCCATGCTTCAAGTTGCCATACTTTCAGACTCATTTGGATTTGAACATGCGACGTTGGCGACCAAAGCCGTATGAATTCCCTCCGGCCGGACGCAGACACCGGTCTCCTGTCTCGGATCGGGACATTTCAACCGCTTGACTTGCAAGGGGTCTGGTGACACATCGCGGCAAAACCCCAATGCGGAGCTCTCCCATGCGCCCGGCCCTGCTTCTTGCCGTCGCCACCCTGCCGCTGGCTGGCTGTCTGTTCGACGACACCCCCGAGACCCTGAAGATCAGCGGCAAGACCATGGGCACGACCTATAACCTCACGGTCGTGGATGCGCCGGACGGCACCACCAAGGATGATCTGGTCGATCGCGTCGAGACGGTTCTGGCCGATGTGAACGGCAAGATGTCGAACTGGGATCCCAACTCGGAAGTCAGCCTGTTCAACGCGGCGCTGTCGACCGAAGCGGTCACGGTCTCGGCCCCCTTCGCGCAGGTGCTGAGTGCGGCCAACGACATTCATCAGCTCAGCGGTGGCAAATTTGACGTCACCCTCGCGCCGCTGATCGACCTGTGGGGGTTCGGTGCCAAGAAACCCGGCGATCCGATCCCTTCGGACGCCGAGATCGCCCAGGCCCTGCAATCGGTCGGCCAGTCCACCTTGCTGGAGCTTGACGGCACCACCCTGCGCAAGTTGCAGCCCGAGGTGTCGGTCAACCTGTCCGCCATCGCCAAGGGATACGGGGTCGATCAGATCGCGGCCGCCCTGCGCGCCGAGGGCATCGACCGCTATCTTGTCGAAATCGGCGGCGACCTGGCCACCGGCGGGTTGAATGCCGAGGACTCGCCCTGGTCGATCGGCATCGAGCGTCCCGACACCGCCAGCCGCACCGTGGAAGAGATCGTGCTGATCTCGGACAAGGGGCTGGCCACCTCGGGCGACTATCGCAACTACTTCGAACAGGATGGCGTGCGCTATTCGCACATCATTGATCCGACCACCGGCAAGCCGGTCATTCATCAGACCGCCTCGATCACCGTGATCGCCGACACGGCGATGATGGCCGATGCCTGGGCCACCGCCCTTCTGGTGGTCGGCAGCGAGACCGCGTTCGACATTGCCGAGCAGGCCGGAGTCGCCGTCCTTGCCATCGACCGCAACAATGACCAGTTTGTAACCCGGACCAGCCCCGCCTTCGACGCCCTTGTTGGCACGAAGGACTGACCCAAACCGGAGACACGCCCCATGGCCACTTTCGCATTCGCCTTCCTGCTGCTGCTTGCCGTCGTGGTTGCCATGTCGCTGGGGGTCATGCTGATGGGCAAGACCATCAAGGGCAGTTGCGGCGGGCTGAACGCCATCGCCGGCACCGACAAATGCGTCGTCTGTTCGCAGCCCATCGACCCCGACAGCCCGATCCGCGACAAGCTGGAATGCAAGCGCACCTGCAAGAAGGCCGAGGCCATGCGCGCCGAGATCGAGGCCGGGATCGACGACCCCAAGGCCTGAAACCGGGTCAGGCACCGGATCGGACGTTAGGGGCCGACACCACGCATCGGAAGAAAGGCCAGCGCCGAAAACGCCAGCAGCGCAGGCAATGCGAACAGCCAAGCCCGAAGAACCCAGCCGTCTGCCTGCAGCTTCCAGTTCGAACGGAAGGCCTGGCCCGACAGGGCCATGACCACCACCAGACCCACCGCCAGCATCGGGGACAGGGTCAGATCCTGAAACATGGCGCGGGCCTCAGCCCACGATCATCTGCTTCAGGCGCAGGGCTTCGTACTCCAGCTCGCTCAGGCGCTTGCGCACCACGTCGCGGATCGAGATCAGCCCGACCATCTTGCCGTCGCCATCGACCACCGGCATGTGCCGGAAGTTGCCGTCTGTCATGGTGCGCAGCACCGACAGCAGCACTTCGTCGGGCTTGCAGGTGATCGGATCGGCAGTCATCACGTCCTTGACGGTCCCACCCAGCCAGTCGGTGCTGTCCATGTCGAGCGTGGCGATGATATCGCGCTCCGACAGGATGCCGCGCAGGTCGTTGCTTTCGCCGACCACGGCCACGGCACCGATTCGATTGTCCTTCAGCACGCCCAGGGCCTTGGCCACGGTATCGCCCGGCGATACGGCAAAGACGTCACCGCCCTTTTCGGCCAGGATATCCGCCACGGTGGCGTGATTGTCGGGCCGTCCCAGGTTCGATGCCTGGTTCTGGGTATAGGTCCGCACGCGTTTCATGTCGCTGGCACGCGGCCCCTGATAGGATGTTGGGCTCATATGGAAATTCCTCCGGTCCTCCGAGGGGCGGCCGTCGGGCGCCCCATCACCTGCCCCGATGGTAGGCACAGCGCCCGGTGGCTCGCAAGTCTTGTTGCGCCGTGGGATCGTGTCACACCATCGTGGTTGAATATGTCGCTGCCAACTGCAGGATTTCGGGGCGGATCGGTCCGTTTCGCGGCGCATCGACAAGGGTGGTCCGCCAATGCGGCGCAACCTTGCGGCTGGCGCGCAGGCCGGTCCAGCGCAGGGCCGACAGGATGCGCTCGGCTGCGTCAGGCAAGCGGTCCGGCATCTGGTGCCCCATCAACCGTCCCCAGACCCGCGTCCACAGCCGCCCCACCGACCAAGGATTGTAGCCGCCGCCGCCCAGAACCATCAGGCGCGGGCTGAGCGGACGCAACCCGTCAAGAATTGCCAGATGGGCGTTGTTGGACAGGGCCAGCCGCGACATCGGATCTTCCAGCAGCGCATCGGCGCCGCATTGCAACACGATGGCATCGGGCCGGAAGTCCGCCACCCGGCGCAGGATCACTGCATCGCGCAGGAAAGCGCATTCGCTGTCGTTGAACCCCGCCGGCACCGGCAGGTTCACCACATTGCCCAGCCCGCGGTCGAACACACCACCGGTGCGCGGCCAGCGCCCGGCCTCGTGCACCGAGACCACCAGAACCGAAGGATCGGCGCGAAACCCGTGTTCGACCCCATCGCAGTGATGCGCGTCGATGTCCACATAGGCCACCCGCGCCGCGCCTTGCCGCTTGAGCGCGAGAATCGCCAGAACCGGATCGTTGAGAAAGCAGAACCCGTTGGCGCGATCCGGAAACCCGTGATGGGTGCCGCCGCCGGGACAATGCACCACCCCGCCCTGCGCCAGCAAAGCGGCGGCCAGCATCACGCCCCCGGCCGAGGTGGCGGGACGGCGGAACATCTCGGGATAGATGGGGTTGGCGGTGGTGCCCAGATGGTGCCGGGCGCGATCGGCCCCGGACACCTGCTGGGTGGCTTCGGCCCTTTGCAGCGCCGCGATATACTCTGGCGTGTGCCACCAGGTCAGCACTTCGGGCTTGGCGCGGGGGCTGGTCCGGTACTGGCCTGTGGGCAGCCAGCCCAGGGCGCGGCACAAATCCATCACTTGCGGCACGCGCGGCACCGCCAGCGGATGCCAACGCCCGTAAGAGGAGCCGCGATAGACCTCGGACCCGATGAAAACCGGCGGGTCAGTCGGCAATCATGGCCTCGATCCGCCCGGTGATGGCCTGCGACTGCGGCGTGATGCGCGATCCGAATGTGGCCGCGACCGAACCGTCCGGGGCCAGCAGGATCTTGTTGAAATTCCAGTTGGGTGCAAAGCCCGCCGTCTCGGCCACCCATTTGTAGAACGGATGCGCAGCTTGGCCCCGCACATGGGTGATGTCGGTCATGGGCAGATCCAGATCATAGTTGATCTCGCAGAACTCCTTGACCTCTTCGGCGCCGTCCAGTTCCTGCCGGAAATCGTCCGACGGCACCGCCAGAACCACAAGCCCGGCCTCGCGGTACTGATCGTACAGCGCCTGCAGCCCGGAATACTGTGGCGTGAATCCACACAAGGACGCAGTATTGACCACCAGAACCGGTTGCCCGGCCCAGTCGTCCAGATCCAGCGTGCCGCCTTCGATGGCATTGAATTCGAAGGCACTTGCCGCGGTGACCAGCCCAAGGCTGGCGCAGAAGGTCAGTGCAATGCGCGATATCATGCCGATGTCTCCTCTTTCCCCAGACCTATTTCGGCATCCCCGGCAATCAAGTGCGATGCGGGTTGCCGCAAAGGCATGGACAGGGACGGCCCGACGCCCCATATTCCGAAGACTCTGAAACACCCTGAAAGGCCTGTCCACCCGCCATGTCCATCCAGAAGTTCCCCCAGGTTCCCTTGACGCTGGGCGCGGTGCGCAAGGGGGATGTCCGATCCCAGTTCGGCGCGCTGTGCTATCGCATGGATGGCAGCAAGCCCGAGGTTCTCCTGGTCACCAGCCGTGGCACCGGACGCTGGATCGTGCCGAAAGGATGGCCGATGCCGGGGCAGACCCCGGCCGGCACCGCCGCAGTCGAAGCCTATGAGGAAGCCGGGGTCGAGGGCGATGCCCACCCCCAGTGTCTGGGAATCTACTCCTATACCAAGGTGATGGACGACACCGACGACCTGCCTTGCGTGGTGTCGCTTTTTGCCATCAAGGTCAAACGCCTGCTGCAGAAATATCCCGAAAGCGATCAGCGAAAGCGCAAGTGGTTCTCGCCCAAACGCGCCGCCGCCCTGGTCGACGAGGACGAGTTGCGCCAGATCATTCGCAGGTTTGACCCGAAGGTTCTGACTCGCTAATCTGGGACGCTTGTAGACAGTCAGACGTTGCCAGTCCGGAGGGAGGCCCCTCATGATTTCCTATGCGTTGAAATGCTCGTGCGGGCACCGGTTTGACAGCTGGTTCCAGTCCGGGGCGGCCTTCGACAGGCTGAAGGGTGCCGGCATGGTCACCTGCCCGTCTTGCGGCGGCAGCGATGTGGGCAAGGAACTGATGGCGCCGCGCGTGCGCCCCGCCCGCCACAAGGCCGTGACCCCCGACACGGGCGCGCCCGTGGTTCCCGAGACCCCCACCGCACCGGCCCTGTCGGCACCCGCCAACAGCGAAGTGGCCGAGGCCATCGACAAGCTGCGCCGTGCGGTCGAGGCCAATACCGAGGACGTCGGCAAGAAATTCGCCACCGAGGCCCGGCGGATCCACGAAGGCACCTCGCCGGAGCGCGCCATTCGTGGCCAGGCCACGGCCAAGGATGCCAAATCGCTGATCGATGACGGCATCCCGGTTCTGCCCTTGCCCTTCTCGGATCCCAAAAAGACCAATTGACCCCGCCAATTGCGACCAACCGCGCCCGGCCTGCCCTTGCGGCGGCGGACAGGCTTGCTTAAGAGACGGCGGACCATGGACCCGAGGCAGAAGGGGACACAATGCCGATCCTCGTAATGAAATTCGGCGGCACGTCGGTTGCGGACCTGGACCGCATTCGCAACGCCGCTGAAAAGGTCCGCGCCGAAGTCGAGCGCGGCTATGACGTCATCGTGATCGTTTCCGCGATGTCGGGAAAGACCAACGAGCTTGTCGGCTATGTGGAAGGCACCTCGCCGCTGTTCGACGCCCGCGAATACGACGCGGTGGTCAGTTCGGGCGAGAATGTGACCGCCGGGTTGATGTCCCTGACCCTGCAGGAAATGGGCATCCCGGCCCGCAGCTGGCAGGGCTGGCAGGTGCCGGTAAAGACCACCTCGGCCCATTCCGCCGCGCGGATCGAGGATATCCCGCGCGATCACATCGACCAGAAGTTTGCCGAAGGCATGCGCGTGGCCGTGGTTGCGGGCTTTCAGGGCATCAGCGACGAAGGCCGGATCACCACGCTCGGCCGGGGCGGCTCGGACACCACGGCGGTGGCCTTTGCCGCGGCCTTTGCCGCCGAGCGCTGCGATATCTATACCGATGTGAACGGCGTCTATACCACTGACCCGCGCATCACCAGCAAAGCGCGCAAGCTGGACAAGATCGCGCTTGAGGAAATGCTGGAACTGGCGTCACTGGGGGCCAAGGTCCTGCAAACCCGCTCGGTCGAACTGGCCATGCGCTACAAGGTGCGCCTGCGGGTGCTGTCATCTTTCGAACAGAACACGGAAACGTCCGGCACGCTGGTGTGCGACGAGGAGGAAATCATGGAAAGCAAAGTCGTCTCGGGTGTCGCCCATTCGCGTGACGAAGCCAAGATGACCCTGGTCTCGGTCGCTGACCGTCCGGGCATCGCCGCCGCCATTTTCGGCCCGCTGTCGGAATCCGGCGTCAACGTGGACATGATCGTGCAGAACATCAGCGACGATGGCCGCACCGACATGACGTTCTCTTGCCCCGTGGATCAGGTCCTGCGCGCCGAACGCGCCATGACCGAAGCCAAGGAACGCGGCGAGATCAACTTTCACGAGCTGATCGCCGATACCGAGGTGTGCAAGGTCTCGGTTGTGGGCATCGGCATGCGTAGCCATGCGGGCGTCGCCGCCCAGATGTTCAAGGCGTTGCGCGATGAAAATATCAACATCAAGGTGATCACCACCTCTGAAATCAAGATTTCCGTGCTGATTGACCGGAAATATATGGAACTTGCGGTGCAGGCTCTCCATGATGCCTTCGACTTGCAGGGCAACGACTCCTGATCGGAGACCATGGTTCAGACATCAGAATCCGAAAGCCGGAAACTGCTGGGAAGGCTACGCGAGACGCTGGCCTCCCACGGTGGAGAACAGGAACGTCTGAACCGGGTCACGCATCTGATCGCGGATTCGATGCGGACCGAAGTATGCTCGGTCTACCTGTTCCGCGACAATGACACGCTGGAACTGTGCGCCACCGAAGGTCTGAAGGCCGACGCGGTGCACAAGACACGGATGCGGCTGGGCGAAGGTCTGGTGGGCAAGGTCGCGGCCACGTCCAACCCGATCAACACCGCCAATGCGCCACAAGCGCCGGGGTTCCGCTTCATGCCGGAAACCGGGGAAGAGGTCTACAGCTCGTTCCTGGGCGTGCCGATCCAGCGGCTGGGCCAGCGCGTTGGCGTGCTGGTGGTGCAGTCGAAAGAAGCCCGCAGTTTCTCCGACGACGAGGTCTACGCGCTGGAAGTCGTGGCCATGGTTCTGGCCGAGATGACCGAACTGGGCGCGATCCTTGGCGACAGCGACAGCCTGACACCGCTGCACAAGCGCGCCCAGGTCTTTCGCGGCGTGGTCGGGCAAGAGGGCAGCGCCGAAGGCCATGTCTTCCTGCACGATCCCCGCGTCGTGGTCACCAATCCCATCGGGGACGATCCCGAGGTCGAGGCCAAGCGGTTGCGCGATGCCATCGAAACCCTGCGCGTGTCGGTCGACGACATGCTGGCCACCGCCAAGACCGGCGGCGGGGAACATCTGGAAGTTCTGGAAGCCTACCGGATGTTTGCCAATTCCAAGGGCTGGCTGCGCCGCATGGACGAGGACATCGCGCGCGGCCTGTCCGCCGAGGCTGCCGTGGAAAAGGAACAATCCACTGCGCAGGCCCGGATGCGCTCGGTCCCCGATGCCTATCTGCGCGAACGGCTGCATGATCTGGACGACCTGTCCAACCGCCTTCTGCGCATCCTGACCGGCCAGGGCCGCGACACGGGTGCCGCGCGCCCCGAAGATGCCATTCTGGTGGCCCGCAACATCGGCCCCGGCGAACTGCTGGAATACGGCCGCACCCTGAAGGGCATCGTGCTGGAAGAAGGCTCGGTCGGTAGCCATGCCGCCGTGATCGCCCGCGCCTGGGCGGTGCCGCTGGTCATCAATGCCGACCGCATCACCACCGAGGCCCTGAACGGCGATCAGATCCTCGTGGACGGCGATCAGGGGGTGGTGCACCTGCGCCCCGACGATTCGGTAAAAACCGCCTTTCGCGACAAGCTGGCGATGCAGGCCAAGGCGCAAGAGCGCTATTCCTCGATCCGCGACTGCAAGGCCGAGACCAAATGCGGCGCGGTGGTGCGACTGGACATGAACGCGGGCCTGATGGCCGATCTGCCCAGCCTTCGCGATTCCGGGGCCGAGGGCGTCGGCCTGTTCCGTACCGAGTTGCAGTTCCTGATCCGCTCGAAGGTGCCGCGTCGGGGCGATCTTGCCGCCCTGTATTCGCGCGTGATGGATGCCGCCGACGGCCGGCGCGTGGCCTTCCGGACCCTCGACATCGGGTCCGACAAGGTGCTGCCCTACATGAAGCCCACCGAAGAGCCAAACCCCGCCCTGGGCTGGCGAGCGATCCGGGTGGGGCTGGACAAGAAGGGCGTCATGCGGATGCAGCTTCAGGCGCTGATCCGCGCCGCGAAAGGCCGCCCGCTGACGGTGATGTTTCCCTTCATCGCCCAGTTTTCGGAATTCCGCGAAGCCCGGCAGATCCTGCTGGACGAGATGGAAAAAGAGGACCGCCTGGGTCACACCCTGCCCGAGAAGCTGGAAATCGGCGCGATGCTGGAAACCCCCAGCCTTGCCTTCGCGCCGCGCCAGTTCTTCGCCATGGCCGATTTCATCTCGATCGGCGGCAACGATCTGAAACAGTTCTTCTTTGCAGCGGACCGCGAGAACGAACGGGTGCGCCGCCGCTATGACACGCTGAATGTCAGCTTCCTCAGCTTCATCGAGCAGATCGTGAACCGCTGCCGCGACACCGGCACGCCGGTGTCCTTCTGCGGCGAGGATGCGGGCCGCCCTGTCGAAGCGCTGTGCTTTGCCGCCATGGGCCTGCGGGCGCTGTCCATGCGGCCGGCCTCGGTCGGGCCGGTGAAGCACCTTCTGCTGCAATCGGACCTGCACGAGGTCCGGCGGGTGATCGAAATGGCCCGCGCCCAGGGCGAGCAATCGGTGCGTCCGGCGGTGACCGAATACCTCAGCAAAACCTGACGCCGGTCTAGCCTGCTGGATAGATCGCTTCGGGCGCGCGTTCTACCTTGCCCGAAATGCCCTCCCAGGCACCGTCCAGCAAGGGCAGACCCAGCACCCGTTCGGGGTTGGTCGGCGGGGGCATCTCGACGCCCGCCAACCGTGCGAAGCCGAACCGGCGGTAATAGTCGTGGTCGCCGACCAGCAGCACCCGGCTCCAGCCCTGCGCGGCGGCGGCGGCATTGCCGTCGCGGATCAGAACGCCGCCCAACCCCTCGCCCTGTCGGGTCGGGTGCACGGCCACCGGGCCCAGAAGCACCGCGTAGTGGGTGCCGATACGGACCGGCCAGAAGCGAATTGCACCGGCCAGAATGCCGTCGCCATCGCGGGCCAGCAGCGACAGCCCTGGCACCGGCGGCACGCCATCGCGCAGCCGGTAGGACGACAGCGCCTCGCGCGCGGGCGCGAAGCACAGGTCATACAGGGCCTCGACCTCCCACCAGTCGCCCGGCGTTTCGCTGTTGAGTTGATACACGGCACCCTGCCCCCGATTCAGGTGCAGGCCAGCAAATGGCCTGCCACCAAATGTGCGGGGTGATTACGCGCTGGCTTTCAGAGAGTCCACGACAGACCCATAGCCGCCCGATTTCAGGAAACTCTGCTCGACCAAGGTCGAGGCGCGGCCCAGATCGGTGTTGCGATGCGGGAAACGTCCGAAGCGGCGGATGACCTCGCGGTGCGCGCGGGCATGCACAAGATTTTCGGCGGCATCCGGCATCCGCGTGTTGAACAGGCGCACGGCGCGGTCCTGATCCACAAGGCATTCGGAATGGCACAGCGGCAGGTAGAAGAACTGCCGCGCCGCACCGTCGATCTTCAGATCCCAGTTCTTCTCGATGGCGCATTTGGCACGCGCGCGGGCCAGTTCGTCGGTGGCAAACGCACGCCCGTCGTTGCGGAACATGTTGCGCGGGAACTGGTCGGTGAGGATCAGGAACGCCAGCGTGCTGCGCGGCGTCGGGGTCCAGCCCGGCCAGCCGTGTTTGCGCACCTCGGTCCACATGCTTTCCCATCGTTTCCGGATTTCCGCGTCAAGATCATCGCTTTGACGGTACCAGCCTTCGGGGCTGGTCTCTTCGGTCCAGAACCGCAGAATTTCCTCTGCCGGGGCTGCCTCGCGTGTCATGGTCGTTTTCCCAGTTTGTGTGACATCAGCGTTACAAGTGAATCCGGTTTGGTCAAGATTTTACCGGATTGAGGGTTACTTCGTGGTCTTCAAGGGGTTCGGGAAGCTCTTCGGGTTCTTCCTCGCCTTCCGGAGCGACGTCAAAGACCGACGGCTCATCATCGGACTGTTCGACGTAGTAGTCCTGCGCGGCACTCATCGCGACGGCCGAGGATCCAAGCCCCACCGCCACATAGGTGCCGGAATCGTCGGGGGCGGGCGCCGGACGGCGGAATGTCCGGTAGACGCCATAGATCATCAGGGTCGTCATCAGCGCCCCGATAAAGACATAGAACCCCTTGGGGCCGATGCCTTCCATGATCCAGCCAGTCAGCAGCGGGCCGCCGATGGCACCGCAGCCATTCAGGAACATCAGTCGGCCCGAGGCGGCGGCCATATCCTCGACATGCAGGTGATCGTTGGCATAGGCCAGCACAATCCCGTAAAGCGGGTTGGCGGTGCCGCCGATCAGGAACGCCGCCGCGAGCAGCACTTCGTAACTGCCGCCGACAAAACCCACCACACTGGCCAGCGCGCCGATCCCGGCCATGATCACGATCAGCTTGCGCCGATCCATCCGGTCCGACAGGTAGCCCACGGGGAATTGCAAGAACAGCCCGCCCAGATAGATCACCGCCACATAGATCGAGATCTGCGCAATGCTCAGCCCGGCCTGTCCGCCATAGACCGAGGCCATGCCGAAGATCGCCGAGAACACGCCGCCCAGCAGGGTGACGCCCACGCAGCTCAGCGGGGCACGCTTGAAGATCTCGCGGATGCCCATGGGTTTGGTTTGGTCATGGGGCGGTGTCGGCGAGGCCGACAGCAGGATCGGCGCAAAGGCGATCGAGACCAGCACCGACGGGATGACGAACAGCACAAAACCGCCCGGATCCGCCAGCGTCAGCAGGCCCTGCGCCGTCACGATACCCACCATCTGCACAACAAGGTACAGCGACAGGGTCATGCCCCGGTTTTCGTTGGTGGCGGCATTGTTCAGCCAGCTTTCGGCGGTCACATAGACGCCCGAGAAACAGAAGCCCATGACCACCCGCAGCAGGATCCAGACCGCCGGAATCGTCACCGAGGGGAACAGGATCAGGATTGCCGAGATCAACGAGGCCAACGCCGCAAAGACCCGCACATGGCCGACGCGCCGGATCAGATCCGGGGCATAGCGCGACCCGCCCAGGAACCCCAGGAAGTAGGCCGACATGATCAGCGACATCTCGAAGGTCGAAAACTCTTCCAGCGCGCCGCGAATACCCAGCAGCGTGCCCTGGATGCCGTTGCCCACCATCAGAAGCATCATGCCCAGCAGAAGGGCCCAGGTGCGGGAAAGCGTTTCGATCATGGTTCAACTCGGCAAGGGCGACTCGGAAGCCGCGTGTGCCCGCTCCCTAACGCGTTAAAATCCGCGCGGTCATGTCGAAAACGTCAGGATGCCCGGATCGTGACCGGCATGTCACAAAGCGTGATCCAATGGCGACGTTCCGGCATGGTTTCCCGACCTTGCCCGTCCCGGCTCGGCGGGTTCCTGCTGACCGGCCCTGCGCCGGGTCAGTCCGGGTCCGGGATCAGGAGCGACGCGTCACCATAGCTGAAGAACCTGTACCCCTTGTCGATGGCATGGGCATAGACCTGCCGCATCCGCGCGGTGCCCATGAAGGCCGAGACCAGCAGCATCAGGGTCGATTTGGGCAGGTGGAAATTGGTCATCAAAGCATCGGCGGCATGAAAGCGGAAGCCGGGATAGATGAAGATGTCGGTGGGGGCCGCCCAGGGGCGCACCGTGCCGGTCTCGCGCGCCGCGGTTTCGATCAGGCGCAGGGCTGTGGTGCCCACGGGCACGATGCGCCCGCCCGCAGCCTGCGTCGCGGCGATCTCCTCGGCGGCCTGATCGCTGACTTCGCCCCATTCGGCATGCATCTTGTGCTGGCGGGGATCTTCGACTTTCACCGGCAGAAATGTCCCGGCCCCCACATGCAGCGTCACATGGCTGAACGCGACGCCATGGGCCGCCAGTGCGGCCAGCAGGGGCGGATCGAAATGCAGCGAGGCCGTGGGCGCCGCCACGGCCCCGATGCGGCGGGCAAACACCGTCTGATAGTCCTCTTTGTCCTGCGCATCCGCCGGGCGCTTGGCGGCGATGTAGGGCGGCAGGGGCATCGCGCCCGAGGCTTCCAGCGCCGCTTGCAGGGCAGCACCGGTCTGGTTGACCGCAAGCCGCGCAGTGCCGTCCTCCAGCCGTCCCAGAAAGCGCGCCGAGAAGCCATCGGCAAAGACGATCTCTTCGCCCTCGGCCAGCTTGCGCAACGGTTTGACCAGCGCCGTCCAGGTGCCATCGGTCTGCGGCTCCAGCAGCGTGACCTCGATCTTGGCGGTGCCGCTGCCCGAGTCCGTCTGGCGATGCCGCAGGCCGAACAGGCGCGCGGGCAGAACCTTGGTGTCGTTCAGGATCAGCCGGTCGCCGGGACGCAGGAAGTGCGGCAGGTCGCGCACGATGGTATCCGTCTCTCCGCGCGCATCCGCCACCAGCAGGCGCGCGGCACTGCGTGGGCGCACCGGGCGGGTGGCGATACGGTCTTCGGGCAGGTCGAAATCGAAGTCATCCAGATGCACGCGGGGCACCTCTTGCTGGGGTTATTGCGCGACCTTCGGCGGGGAACCCCGGAAGATCTCGCGAAGGATGCCCGGCGCTAGCATCGACAGGGGATTGGCCGCAACCTTTGGCGCGTCGAAAGTGCCCCTGACGGTGAAGGTCATGCCGAACAGCCCCTCGCCGCGCCGGGTCATGAAACGACCCGCCTGATTCAGGAAGTAGACCGGCGAGACCACCCCCTGCAGCGCCAGCCGCTTGCCGGCCAGATCGACGATACCCTCGAAGGACATGCCCAGCGATGGCCCCACGGCACTGCCTGCGGCGATCTCGACCCGCCCCGGTGCCAGCCGGAAGTCTGACCGGATGTCGGTAAAGCTGATGCCCGAGCCCGACATCTGCTCGAAGGCGCCGATGACGCTGAGCGCCGAGACGATGCGCATGACCGGCGAAGTGTCATGCAGGGCGGTGTTCCTGACCCGCAGCCGCCCGGTATAGGTGCCGCGCGCGCCCGTCGGCATCAGCCGCAAGTCCAGCGAGCCGCCCCGGAAGCCCTTTTCGATCTGCGCCGTGCCGAACACCTTGCCGCTGTCATTGGAATTTATCTGGATCTGGGTGCCCTTGGCGGCGGCCGACAGTTTCACCGTCACCGGCACACGCCCGTTCAGGCTGCCGGTCAGCGTGCCGTGGGCGCGGCCGGTCAGCTTGCCGCGCGCATTGCGCAGCACCAACGTGTCGGTGACATGGATCGCATCCAGCGACAAATCCAGCCCCGACAGGGTCGCGCCACCGCCGCCGCCGCCCTGCGGCCTGCGGCGCAGATCCACCTGGCCCGAGGTCAGCGTCACCCGCATCCCGCCCGAACCATTGGACGGCGTCAGGCGGCCCGCGGCGTCCAGCCAGTTGCCCAGCTTGAGCTGGCGCAGGGTGACCGTGCCGACCCCGCCCCCGGCGCGCAGCGGTGCGCGCGCCTCCAGCGTCAGGCTGGGCATGCGCAGGCGGATCGTCTCCAGCACGCCCTCGGGGCCCAGATACCCAGCCAGTGTCAGCGTGCCGGCCTGGGAGGCGGACTTGCGCACCCCCAACGCCGGGATCGAGACTGCCAGCCCCTTCAGATCGCCGTCCAGTGCCAGCTGCGGCGGCGCCCCTTCCGGCAGATCGACGCGCGCATAGATCTTGCCCGCGCCGCGTGCAGTGTTGCGGGGCAGTTTCAGGCCGAAGGTGTCCGCAAGATCCGCCGTCAGCGCGCCTTCGGCCACCACCTGTGCCGCCGCGCGGGTGCCGTCGGGCTGGCGGAACGGACGGGTGAACCCGATGGTCAGCGGGCTGCCTTCGATGGTCATCGGCCCCGAGATGGTCAGCGCCTTTGGCGTGGCGTTCAGCACCAGCCGATCCGATGCCAGGGCCCGGCCGCCGATCAGCACATCGGTGGCAAACCCGCGCACGGTGCCATCCACCGCAAGGCGGACATCGGGCATCTTCAACCCGCGCTTCAGCGGCAGTGACAGGTCGATGCCGACCCGCACCGCGCCCCACGCATCCCCGGCCTTCAGCAGCGGGGCGGCTGTCGGCGGCGGGTGGTTGGGATTGCGAAAGCCCGGCGAACTCATCAGCGACAAGGCCCCGGTCACATCGGTGTCCGCCTGAAAGCTGGCCGACAGGATCCGGGCACGGGAATAAAGCGGCGTGATGACGATCCGGCCACCCGACAGGGCGACCGGCGTGCCATCCTCGGGCGTGACCGTGCCACCATCGACCCAGACCTCGAACTGGTCGCCCGCGATCTCGCCATGACCCGAGGCGTCTGTGATCAGCGGCATCCGCGGCGTCGGCGTCATCTGCCCATTGTCGAAGGAAAAGGTCAGGGCCACATCGGGCCGCCCGGTGCCATCAAAGCGCAGCGCCGCGTGTACGTCATGCACATGGCCGGACTTGAGGTTCAGATCGACCCATTTGCGCCCGCCCTTGGCAATCGTCAGCGGCCAAAGCTCCAGCAGCGACCGGGGCTGCAATTCCGGCACCGCCAGGTTCAGGGCAATCTTCTGATCCGGCCCGGCCAGCCCCGAAACCAGACCGTCGCCGGCGATCAACAGATCCGCCATCTGGATCGACAAGTCGGACAGCCGCAAGGCATCGTCGTTGCGCGCATAGGCCAGGGTCGCCCAGACCCCGTCAAAGCGGCGCGGCGTGTCGAACAGATCCGGCAGATCCACGGCGAGCGCGTCCAAAGCCACCTGCGCGCCGAACCTTGGACCGCCCTTGGGGCCATCGCCGATGCGGTAGAGATCGGCCCGCCCGGTCAGGCTGACGGCGGGCGAGGACAGGTCCAGGTCCGAAACCTCCAGATGCGCGGTGTCCGGGCTCAACGCCAGCCGCGCCCGCAGCCAGTTCAGCGGCAGCCCTTCGGCGCGGCCTGGCATCATCCAGCGCCCCTCGCCCACGGTCAGCTCGCCGATCGCGGCGCGCATCCCGCCCTGCCCGTCGGTGCCGCCGCTGAGGGTCAGGGACACCGGCGCATCGAACCGCGCCAGGGCCTCGGACAGCGGTGTCTGCCCGGCCAGACCGGCCAGTTGCGCTGGCACGATCCCGCGCAGCAACAATCGCGCCTCCAGCCCGGCGGCGGCACTTTGGCTGCTCACCTGCGCCAACGCGCCGCCATCGGTTTCGCCGACCCGGCCAAGATCCAGATCCAGCGCCAGCCCGGTGCCGTCGCGGGTCAGGCGCAAATAGCCGTCGCGGCTTTCCAGAACTTCGGCGCGCAGGGCATCGGCGAAGGTGAAGCCGACCTCTTCGACCCCCAGCGACTGCAATCCGGTAAACACCGGCAGATCGAGAAGGCGCCGCACCTCCGCCAGCATCGCATCGGGATTGAGGGCGCCGGTGACCACTTCGCGGTTGCCCAGCGACAGGCTGAGAACGCCGTCCTGATCGCGTGACAGGGCGACGGCCAGCCCACTGGCCCGCACCGCCTTGATCCGCGCCCGCCCCTGCAAAAGATCGTCCCGGCTGAGCACCATTTCCAACTGGTCCAGCGACAGGGCATCGGTGTCGTCCGCGCCGCGAAACACCACGCCCGTGGCCACCACCACCGGCACGAATCCCTCGCGCAGGTCCAGCGCGATGCTGTCGATATGCGCGTCCAGATCCAGCGCGGCGGATTCGGTGCTGAGATGATCCGCCACCATTCCGGCCAGCCAGTGCGGCGCGGGAACCGAGCCATTCCGCGCGCCCCACAACAGCACCGCCAGAACGACAACCACGATCAGCGCCAGACGCCACGTCCACCGCATCGCCCAGTGCAGAACCGTTCCAAGCCATCGCAACAGAAGTTTCATCGCCGCTACCCTAGCTTGTCGCCAAATCGGTACCAAGCAGGCTCTGCCGCTGGACATTGCCGCAGCCGTTCTAGACTAACGGGCTGAACTCTTGAAACCGGAAGGAAACCCGATGATCGAGACCGGCCAGACCGCCCCGGAGTTTACCCTGCCCCAAGATGGCGGCGAGGATGTGACCTTGTCGAAATTGCGGCCCAAGACTGTGGTTCTGTATTTCTACCCGCGCGATGACACCAGCGGCTGCACAAAGCAAGCCATCGGGTTTACCGAGAAGCTGGCCGACTTCGACGCAGCGGGCGCAGTGGTGCTGGGGGTGTCCAAGGATACCGTCGCCAAACACGGAAAGTTCCGCACCAAGCATGACCTGGGCGTGCACCTGCTGTCGGACGCTGAAAGCGATGTCTGCGAGCAGTACGGCGTTTGGGTCGAGAAATCCATGTATGGCCGCACCTACATGGGCATCGAACGCGCCACCTTCCTGATCGACGGCACCGGCACGGTGCAGCAGATCTGGCGCAAGGTGAAAGTGCCGGGCCATGTGGACGCCGTGCTGGACGCGGTGCGCGCACTCGGATCATGACCGACACGTTCGACCCGCCCGGCACCGTCGCCGACTGCGCCGTGGCGGTGCTGACCTGCGCCGATGGCCGTCGCAAGACCGCGATGACGCGCGCCTTTGCGGCCCATTGGCGGACGGCGCGAGACGCGGGCACGCCGATGCCCATGGGCCGCGCCACCCCGCCGCTGCGCCCGGCCCGGCCCGAACAGCCCGAATTGCTGTCGCCGCGCGATGTGCCGCGCCGCCGTCCGGGCTCTCCCGTGGGGCGGATCGCGATTCTGCACGCCATCGCCCATATCGAGTTGAACGCGGTCGATCTGCACTGGGACATCCTTGCCCGTTTTGCCGACACCCCCATGCCGCCCGGCTTTGCCGAGGATTGGGTGCGCGCCGCCGACGAGGAGGCCAAGCATTTCAACCTGGTCTGCGACCGTCTGGAGGCCATGGGCAGCCACTATGGTGCCTTGCCCGCCCATGCTGGCATGTGGCGCGCCGCCGAGGACACGGCAGACGACCTGATGGGCCGGCTGGCCGTGGTGCCCATGGTGCTGGAAGCCCGCGGTCTGGACGTGACGCCGGGCATGATCGAGATCTTCCGCAAGGCCAAGGATCCCGAGACCGTTGCGGCGCTTGAGGTCATCTACGCCGAAGAAGTCGGCCATGTCTCCTATGGCTCGAAATGGTTTCACTTCCTGTGCGGACGGGCCGACTGCGACCCCAAGACGGTCTTTCACGATCTTGTCCGGCGCTATTTCCACGGGGCACTGAAACCGCCCTTCAACGAGGAAAAACGCGCCGAGGCCGGCATCCCGCCAGACTTCTACTGGCCACTGGCGGAAGGCGCCGATCGCTAGAATCAGCGGATTCCCGCCGTTTTTGGGGCAGCAATGATGCCCCATCGCGCGAACAGACTCCTTTTCTTGTCAAGAAGCCCCGTCCGCGCTATCGCGACGACGGGAATACACGCGGCGGATGCTCCGCCCCACAAGAACAGAGGCGCTACGTGACGACCCGCACCAGCTCCGACAGACAATCGCTGCTTCACCGGATCTTCCCGGAAAAGCGCATCTTCGTAAAATCGGACAAGGGCACCCGCTTTGTTCGGCTGGGTCCGCGTCACCATCTTGTGGCCCTGCTTGGCGGCACCGCCATCGTGCTGTGGTCGGTGACCGCCACGTCCTTTCTGGTCATCGACCTTGTGAAGGGCAGCGGCGAACGCCAGCAGATCGCGCAGGAAAAAGCCGTCTACGAGTCGCGGCTGAATGCCATGGCCGAAGAGCGCGACACCTATCGTCTGGCAGCGCTTGAGGCACAGGCCAATTTCACCCGCGCGCTGGACGAAATCGGCAACTTCCAGGACACGATCTTTGATTCGGCCCTCAGCCGTCAGGAATTCGCAGCGCGTCAGGATGCCTTGCGGCGCCTGCTGCGGGATTCGCTGACCGAACGCGATCTGCTGCAGGCCCGGCTGGACACGCTGAGCGCCGACTCCGGCGATGCCATGCTGGCCGAACTGGATCGCAGCCGGGCCGAGGCCGAACGCACCGTCGCCTTCCTGACCCGTGCCCTTGGCCGCACCGCCGAAGATCGCAACCGTCTTGAGGCCGAGGCCGGTGAGGCCCGCGTGCAACTGGCCGCGATCCGCAACGATCTGGACACCCGCGACCGCGCCAACGAGCGGATCTTCTCGCAACTGGAAGAAGCCGTGGTGCTGGCGATGGAACCGCTGGGCAAGATGTTCACCGAGGTTGGCCTGCCACCGTCGGCGATCCTGCGCCAGATGCGCGACCAGTATTCCGGCCAGGGCGGACCGCTGACGCCGATCTCCTTCTCAACGAAGGATGACGGCAGCAATCCGGACTCGCAGCGCGCCGAGGCGATCCTGACCCATATGGACGACTTGAACCTGTACCGCATGGCCGCCGACCAGGTGCCCTTCGCGCAACCGGTGTCCGCCGCCGTGCGTCGCACCTCGGGCTTTGGCTATCGCCGCGATCCGATCCGGGGCGGCACGCGCCTGCACGCAGGCATGGATTGGGCCGGGGCCTATGGCACCACGGTCAACGCCACCGCCGAGGGGGTTGTGACCCATGCGGGTTGGCAATCGGGCTATGGCCGTCTGGTGACCATCTCGCACGGGTTCGGCCTTGAAACCCGCTATGCACATCTGTCCAAAATCACGGTGAAGAAGGGCCAAAGGGTCTCGCGCGGGGAGAGGATCGGTGCTATGGGGAATTCCGGCCGGTCCACGGGCACGCATCTGCATTATGAAGTGCGCGACAGTGGCACGCCGGTCAATCCGATGAAGTATATCAAGGCTGGACGCGATGTTTTCTAAGAACAGGACACCTGAAACGGGACAAAAGCCGGGCGAGACCGAAAAGGCGCCGGACACGCGCCCGACCGCGACACCGCAGCCCTCGGCTGGAACAACCCCTGCCCCTGCCCCGCGCGCCAAGCCGCCGGCATCGGTGCTGTCCAGCGACCTGACCATCACCGGCAACATCCGCACCAGCGGCGACGTGCAGGTCGAAGGCCAGATCGAAGGCGACATTCACGCGCATCTGCTGACCGTGGGCGAAACCGCCACGATCAACGGCGAGGTTGTGGCCGATGACATCGTGGTCAATGGCCATGTGATCGGACGCGTGCGCGGCCTGAAGGTGCGCCTGACCTCGACCGCCAAGGTCGAAGGCGACATCATTCACAAGACCATCGCGATCGAGAGCGGCGCCCATTTCGAGGGCTCGGTTCAGCGCAAGGAAGACCCGCTGAACGAGGGCAAGGGCCAGCAGCGCCCGGTCCCGCAGAAACAAGCTCCTGTCGCCGAGGGCTGAGCCGAAGCTCACAGCGCAAGACAGCAAAGCGGGCCCTGGGCCCGCTTTTTTCATGGCAGATACCGGGGATCGAAGGTCAGTCGCCCGGATGCACCAGAACCCGGCGATACAGATGCCAGGTGGCATGGCCCAGCACCGGCAGCGCCACGAACAGACCCAGGAACGCCGGGATCATCGCCAGAAGTACCAGGCCCGCGATGATGGCCGCCCAGGCAAGGCTGACCGGAATATTCTGTTGCACCGCCTTGAAGCTGAGCAACATGGCGGTCATGAAATCGATCTCCTTCTCCAGCAGCAAGGGCAGGCTGAAGGCCGTCAGCCCGAACAGGATGAAGGCCAGTATCCCGCCCAGAACCAGTTCCACGGCGATCATGGTCAGACCGTTTGTTGTGAAGAACGCCTCGTAAGAGCTTGAAATATTTGTCATCACCGACAAGCCCATGAAAAGGGCAAAGATCATGTGCGCCAGAAAGGTGTAGAACAGGAAATAGACCACGATGATCGCCCCGGCCCAGGGGATCTGCCGATCCTTCTCGCGCCAGACCGCGCCGAAGATCTGGTTGGGATCCATCGGGCGATTGTCTTCCAGCCGCCAGCTGACCTCGTACAATCCCACCGCCACGAAGGGCGCGAGAATGGGAAAACCAAGGGCAAGGATTACGGTGCTCCAGACAAAGCCGCTTGACACGAAAGCCAGGAACAGCCCGCCCAGCACATAGACCGCGCTGAAGATCAGCCCAAAGGTAGGGGCGCGGCGGAAGTCATGCCAGCCCAGCACAAGAACCTCGCGCAGATCGGACATTGTGATCCGGGCGATCTGGGGGATCGGGGACGCTTCGGGGGCGGTTGTGTCGGTCATCGCTGGGCCTCCTCCTTGCTCAGACGAGTCCCCAAGAATGCCGAATTGCAGATGTTTGGCAATCGGAAAACACCCCGCAATCGCAGGGCAATCCGATCAGTCGTCCGATTGCGCCTCGGAGCGGCTTTTGCCAGCGACATTCATCGCCAAAGTCGCCGCCATGAACTTGTCGAGGTCGCCGTCCAGAACGCCCTGGGTGTCCGAGGTTTCCACGTTGGTGCGCAGATCCTTGACCATCTGGTAGGGCTGCAGGACGTAAGAGCGGATCTGGTTGCCCCACCCCGCGTCGCCCTTGTTCTCGTGCGCCTCCTGGATCGAGGCGTTCCGGCGATCCAGCTCCATCTGGTACAGGCGCGATTTCAGGGCCTTCATGGCAATGTCGCGGTTCTGGTGCTGGGATTTCTCGGAGCTGGTCACGACGATGCCGGTGGGCAGGTGGGTGATCCGCACCGCCGAGTCGGTGGTGTTGACGTGCTGGCCGCCCGCACCCGACGAGCGATAGGTGTCCAGCCGGATGTCCGAGGGGTTCACCTCGATCTCGATATTGTCGTCCACCACCGGATAGACCCAGACCGAGCTGAACGAGGTATGCCGCCGCGCCGCGCTGTCATAAGGCGAGATGCGCACCAGCCGGTGCACGCCGCTTTCGGACTTCAGCCAGCCATAGGCATTGGGGCCGCTGATCTTGTAGGCCGCCGACTTGATGCCCGCTTCTTCGCCAGCGCTTTCGGATTGCAGCTCGACGGTGTAGCCGTGCTTTTCGGCCCAGCGGACGTACATCCGCGCCAGCATCGACGCCCAATCGCAGCTTTCGGTGCCACCCGCGCCCGAGTTGATTTCCAGGAAGGTGTCGTTGCCGTCGGCCTCGCCATCCAGCAGCGCCTCGATTTCTTTTTGTCCGGCGGTTTCAGCCAGCGCCTTAAGCGCGGTCTCAGCCTCGGACACGACCTCGGCGTCCTCCTCCATCTCGCCCAGTTCGATCAACTCGACGTTGTCGGACAGCTCCTGCTTGATGTTCTTGTAGGTGTCCATGGCGTCCACCAGCATCTGGCGGTCGCGCATCAGCTTCTGCGCCCGTGTGGGATCGTTCCACAGGTCGGGATCTTCGGCCATGGCGTTGAATTCTTCCAGACGGTGCGGCGCCGTCTCCCAGTCCAACCGCTGCGCCAGCAGGTTCAACGATTTCTCGACCTCGGCCACGATGTTCTGAATTTCCGCGCGCATAGCTGTTTTGTCCGTCCTGCATCGGCGGGCGTTTTCCCGCGTTGGAAGGCTGGTTATATCAGCGGCGCGGCCACTGGCAAGGGAGCCGGGCGGCTCAGTAGAGCCCGCCCGAACTGATGGTACCGAAGCCCGCTTTTTTCGGGATCTTCTTGACCTCGCCGGTCGATGTTGTGACCTCGGTCGCGCTCAGCGCCTCGTCCCGCGAGAACATCGGCAGGTTGCCCCCCATGGCAAAGCCGCCATCTACTGCGTAGCCGAACACAGGGTCGACGCCGTCGCGGAAGTATTCCGCCACTACGTTTGCGCCGCTGGCGGTATCGGGCAGACGTTGGCCGGTGACCCGGTCGATCTTCAGGAAATAGCCGCCCGGAGGCACTTCGAACGGGCCGCCGCCATAGATCTTCACGGCTTCCTGCATGAATTCGTTGAACACCGGCCCGCACATGCCGCCCCCCGAGGCCCCGCTTCCCAGCGAGCGCGGATTGTCATGGCCCATGTAGCAGCCCGCCACGATGTTCGAGGTGAAGCCGACAAACCAGACGTCCTTTTCATCGTTGGTGGTGCCGGTCTTGCCCGCCGTGGGCACCGGCAGGTTCACCGTGCGCGCCGCCGTGCCGCGTTCGACCACACCCTGCATCATCGAGGTGATCTGATAGGCGGTGATCGGATCCATGACCTGTTCGCGGTCCGACACGATCTTGGGCGACAGGCCCGCCGGCACCACAAGGCTGTCGCAATCCAGGCACTGGCGCTGATCGTGGCGATAGATGGTGCGCCCGAAGCGGTCCTGGATGCGGTCCACCAGCGTCGGTTCGACCCGCTCGCCGCCGTTGGCGAACATGGCATAGGCCGCAACCATGCGGTACAGCGTGGTTTCCTCGGACCCCAGAGAGTTCGCAAGGTATGGCTTCATGTCGTCATAGACGCCGAAGGCCTCGGCATGTTCGGCAACCTTGTCCATGCCCACGGCCTGCGCCAGACGGATGGTCATCAGGTTCCGCGACCGTTCGATGCCGGTGCGCAGCGGCGTCGGGCCATAGAACTTGTTGGAATAGTTCTTGGGCCGCCAGATTTCGCCGCCGATGTTCACCTCGATGGGCGCGTCCACGACGATTGTTGCGGGCGTATAGCCGTTGTCCAGCGCTGTGGCATAGACGAACGGCTTGAACGATGACCCCGGTTGACGGGTTGCCTGCGTGGCGCGGTTGAACACCGATTTCTGGTAGCTGAAGCCGCCCTGCATGGCGATCACCCGCCCGGTGTTCACGTCCATGGCCACGAAAGCGCCCTGGATCTCGGGGATCTGGCGCAGCGACCAATGGCTGATGCCGCCGTCGTCACCGGTGACCGGCTTGACGTAGACCACTTCGCCGAGGCGCAGCAGATCGTCGGGCACGCGCGGGCGCGGCTGGCCCCGGCGCGCGGCCCAGGTCAACTCGGACAGCGGGATGAAGTCGGTTTCCGCCACCTCCTGCCCCTCGACGCCGATGATCGCGCGATCGCCGGTCAGGGACAGCACCACGGCCAGCGCCCAGCCGTCGATGTCGCGCGGCAGGTCGGCCTCTTCCAGCGATATTCGCCAATCGATCTCGGTCCCCAGCCGCTCGGGCGGGACGAACAGGTTGTTGCCACGATAGATGCCGCGGCTGCGGTCGTATTTTTCCAGCCCGCGCCGCAAGGCGGTGGCGGCATGGGCCTGCAAGTCAGGCTCCAGCGTGGAGCGCACGCTGAGACCGCCGGTGAAGAACTCGGCCTCTCCGAAATCGCGGCTCAACTGGCGGCGGATCTCGTCTGTGAAATAGTTGCGGGGCGGCAGCGAACGGCGGAAGCTTTCGTATTCCCCGCCCTGCACCGAGCGGATCGGTTGCGCTCGCGCTTCGGTATATTCGGCCTGGGTGATATGACCGTTTTCGTACATCTCGCGCAGAACAAAATTCCGGCGGTCGGTGGCCCGCTCACGCTCGCGCACCGGATGATAGGTCGAGGGTGCCTTGGGCAGGGCCGCCAGATACGCGGCCTCTTCGATGGTCAGATCGCTGAGCTTCTTGTTGAAATAGGTCTGTGCCGCCGCCGCCACGCCATAGGAGTTCTGCCCGAGGTAGATCTCGTTCAGATAGAGCTCAAGAATCTGCTCCTTGCTCAGCGTCGCTTCCAGACGGGTGGCCAGGATCAATTCCTTGATCTTGCGTTCTGCCGACCGGTCCGAGGACAGCAGGAAATTCTTCATCACCTGCTGGGTGATTGTCGACGCGCCGCGCAACGCCCCACCCTGCGCCATGCTCAGGGCCGCCGCCGCGATGCCCAGCGGGTCATAGCCGCCGTGGGTGTAGAAGTTCTTGTCCTCGGCCGAGATGAACGCCTCTTTCACCAGATCGGGGATTTCGGACGAGGCCGCGAACAACCGCCGCTCGTGCGCGAATTCGTCAATCAGCTCGCCTTCGTCGGAATAGACCCGGCTGATGGTGGCGGGGGTGTATTGCGACAGTTGTTCGTGATTGGGCAGATCGCGCCCGTACATCCAGAAGACGCCGCCGACGGCAAGCGCCGCCAGAACCGCGCCGATCGTCAGGAAGCTGAAGAACGCGCCGAAGATGCCAAGAATGAAGCGAAGCAAGGGGGACTCCCGAAGGCCTGTTTGCGCCGATCTATACGCCGGGCGCGCCCAGGGGTCAAAATCACATCTTGGCCAGCACCGGTTGCCGGGCCATGAAATCTGCCAGACGTTCCAGCCCGAGGGCCATGTCCGATGTGGCCCCGGCATAGGAAAAACGCAAGGTGTGATGGCCGCGTGCCGGGTCGAAATCCAGCCCCGGCGTCACCGCCACCCCGGTTTCGGACAGGATCTGCGCGGCAAAGGCGCGGCTGTCGTCGGTCAGATGCGACACGTCGGCGTAGATGTAGAAGGCCCCGTCAGGCGGTGCAAAGCGGTCGAAACCGGCTTTCGGCAGCCCCTCCAGCAGCAATTTGCGGTTGGCGGCATAGACGGCCCGGTTGTCTTCCATCTCGGCCTCGCACTCCAGCGCGGCCAACGCGGCAACCTGGCTGACGTGAGGCGCACAGATGAACATGTTCTGCGCCAGACGTTCGACGGTGCGCACATGATCTTCAGGCACCACCATCCAGCCGACGCGCCAACCGGTCATCGAGAAATACTTGGAAAACGAGTTAATGACATAGGGCGCGCCCAGTTCCAGCGCGGAAATCGCCCGGTCGCCGTAGTGCAGCCCGTGATAGATCTCGTCCGAGATGAAGGCGATGTCATGGGCGTCGCAATGATCCATCAGCGCGTTCAGATGCGGGCCATCCAGGATCGTGCCGGTGGGATTGCCCGGCGAGGCCACAATCAGACCGTCCAGATCGCTGGGCACATCCTCGGGCCGCATGTGGTGGCCATGGGCGGCATCGGTAGGAATGTCCACTGGCGTCAGGCCAAGCGCCTTCAGGATCTGCCGGTAGGAAGGATAGCCGGGGGCCGCGACGCCGACCCGCGCACCGGTGTCGAACAGCGCGGTGAAGGTCAGAAGGAAGGCACCCGACGAGCCCGAGGTGACGATGATCCGCGCCGGATCCAGATCGACCCCGTACCAACGGCGGTACAGGTCGGCGATTCCTTGCCGCAGGGCCGGCAGACCAAGCGCCACGGTGTACCCCAGCGGATCGCCGTCCAGTTGCCGAGACAGGGCCGCACGCGCGCCCTGGGGCGCGGGCGTGGCGGGTTGGCCGATCTCCATATGGATCACGTGACGGCCGTCTGCCTCCATCCGCGCGGCCTGTTGGGCCACGTCCATCACGATGAAGGGATCAACCGAACTGCGCCTTGAAGTTTTCATCAAACTCTCCCAAACCGGACGCATATGCGATTGCATCCGCGGAACCCGAGGTCAATGCTGACCCTGCTGCGTCGAACCGCCCTTGGCGGGATTTTCACGGCGTTCCTGGCGATTCTGGCCAGTGCTCCGGCAATGGCGCAAGGGTTGTTGCGCGATGCCGGCATGGAACATGCGCTGAACATCCTGGCCCGCCCCCTGCTGACCGCCGCCGGACTTCCGGCCAACCGCACCCAGGTGATGGTGGTCAATGACATGGGGCTGAATGCCTTTGTCGCCAACAGCCGCACGATCTTCGTCAATGCCGGACTGCTGCTGCGGATGCAGAATGCCGACCAGTTGCAGGCGGTCATCGCGCACGAGGTTGCCCATATCGCCAACGGCCATTTTGCCCGGCGTGGACTGAATGCGCAGGCAATGCAGCGCGCCTCGGCTATCGGGGCGTTGGTCGGGGTTGCGGCGGGGGCCGCGTCCAACAATCCCGGCGCCGGGGCCGGGATCATCATGGGCGTCCATTCCTCGGCCCGGCGCGCCCTGTTTGCCCACACCCGCGAGGAAGAAGCCGCCGCCGACAAGTCCGGCCTGCGGTTCCTGGCCCGCGCCGGGATCGATCCGGTGGCCCTGGCCGAGGTGATGGAGCTTTTCAAGGGCCAGGAAGAGCTGCTGCCGGGACGGCAGGATCCCTATGCCCGCACCCACCCGCTGTCCCGCGACCGGGTTCGCGCGATCCACATGACGGTGGATGCGCTGTCGCCGCTGGATGTGGACCGGGGCGACACCGAATACTGGTTCGGCCGCGCCAAGGCGCTGTTGTCGGCCTATCTGCGCTCGCCCAGCTATACGTTGACCCGCACCAAAGCGTCCGACACATCGGATGCGGCGGCCATTGGCCGGGCGCTGGCCTATTACAAGAAATCCGATCTGGCAGCGGCGCGGGAACAGGTGGCCCTTCTTGTCGACCGCCGTCCCGACGATCCCTACATCCAGGATCTCAGCGGCTGGATCGAACTGGAATCAGGCAATGTGCAGAGCGCCATCGAAGCCTATGCCACCGCCGCCGAACTGGGCCCGCGCGAACCGCTGATCCTGGCCGGCTATGGCCGCGCGCTGCTGGCCCAGAATACCAGGACCGGCGATCTTGAAGCGCTGGAGGTACTGGAAAAGGCCCGCGCCCGCGATCAATACGACACGCGGATGCTGCGCGATCTATCGGTTGCCTATGCGCGCACTGGAAATCCGGGCATGGCCTCGCTGGCGACGGCGGAACGCTATGCCCTATATGGACAGATTGAAGATGCGGCGATTCACGCCCACCGGGCCGCCGGCGTGCTGCCCACCGGGTCGCCGGGATGGTCACGGGCGCAGGATGTGATCCATGCCGCCAATCAAAACAAACGGAGATAGCCCATGTTGCTGAAACACCTGCTTGCCCCGGCCCTTGCGGTCGCTGCCCTTGCCCTGCCGGCATCGGCGCTGGACCTGAAGGATCTGTCCGAGGCCGAGCGGACCGCATTGCGCGCCGAGGTACGCGCCTATCTGCTGGACAACCCCGAAGTGCTGATGGAGGCCATCGGCATTCTGGAACAGCGCCAGGCCGTCGAACAGGCCCATGCGGAACAGCAGATGATGTCGGGCCTTCAGGACGAGATCTATAACGACGGCTGGTCGTGGGAGGGTGGCAACCCGGACGGCGATATCACGCTGGTGGAATTCGTGGACTACCGATGCGGATACTGCCGCAAGGCCCATGACGAAGTGGCCGAACTGGTCTCCAGCGATGGCAACATCCGGCTGATTCTGAAGGAATTCCCGATCCTGGGCGAAGATTCGCTGATGGCCTCGCGCTTTGCCATCGCCACCCGGATGATCCACGGCAACGACGCTTACAAGCGCGCCCACGACCGCCTGATCACCATGACCGGCAGCGTCAACGAAGCCGCGCTCAGCCGGCTGGCCCGCGATCTGGATCTGGATCAAGAGGCGGTGATGGCCGCGATGAACGACGACAAGGTGGTGGAAGAGCTGCGCGGCAATCGCGATCTGGCCCAGAAGCTGGAAATCTCGGGCACGCCAACTTTCATCCTGCAGGGCGACATGCTGCGCGGCTATGTACCCCTGCCGCAGATGCGCGAACTGGTTGCCCAGGCGCGCACCGCCGACTGACCCATCCCTATTCGGCGGCGGCCTCTGCAACAGCGGCCGCTGCCTCGATCTCGGCGGCCTTGGTTTCGACCTGCTCGACGATGTGCTCGATCATCTTTTCGTTTGACAGCTTGTGGCTCTGCTTGCCCGACAGATAGACCATGCCCGCCCCGGCGCCACCGCCTGTAAAGCCCACATCGGTCATCAGCGCCTCGCCCGGCCCGTTCACCACGCAGCCGATGATCGACAGGCTCATGGGCGTCTTGATGTGCTCCAGCCGCTGCTCAAGGGTTTCGACGGTCTTGATGACATCGAACCCCTGCCGCGCGCAGGACGGGCACGAGATAATGTTGACGCCGCGATGGCGCAGACCCAGTGATTTCAGGATCTCGAAGCCGACGCGCACCTCTTCCACCGGATCGGCGGACAGGCTGACCCGCAGGGTATCACCGATCCCCGCCCACAACAGGTTGCCCAACCCGATCGAGGATTTCACCGTGCCCGCGTTCAGCGTGCCCGCTTCGGTGATGCCCAGGTGGATCGGCGCGTCGGTGGCCTCGGCAATTCCCTGGTACGCGGCGGCGGCCAGGAACACGTCAGACGCCTTTACCGAGATCTTGAACTCGTGAAAGTCGTTGTCCTGCAGGATGCGGATATGGTCCATCCCGGATTCCACCATCGCCTCGGGACAGGGCTCGCCATATTTCTCAAGCAGGTGCTTTTCCAGCGACCCCGCGTTGACGCCGATGCGGATCGAACAGCCGTGGTCGCGGGCGGCCTTGATGACTTCGCGCACGCGGGCTTTGTCACCGATATTGCCGGGATTGATCCGCAGGCACGCAGCCCCGGCCTCGGCCGCCTCGATGGCGCGTTTGTAGTGAAAATGAATGTCGGCCACGATGGGCACCGGGCTTTCGGCCACGATTTCTTTCAACGCGCGGGTAGAGGATTCATCCGGGGTCGAGACCCGCACGATGTCCGCGCCCGCTTCGGCACAGGCCAGCACCTGGGCAACCGTGGCCTTCACGTCCGAACTGTCGGTGTTGGTCATGGTCTGCACGCTGATCGGCGCGTCGCCGCCCACCGGCACCTTGCCCACATGGATCTGGCGCGACGTGCGGCGGTCGATGTTGCGCCAGGGGCGAATGGGATTATGCGACATGGGGGGCGTCCGTTGCTGCGATCCGGTTGGGTGACAGATAGCCCTGAGACGCGCGCGCTGCAACGGGGTCTGGCGCGACCTATTCGATGGGGCTGGCTTCCGGCGCGACTACCAGTTCGGCCAGACGGGCCAGTTCCGGGTCCGCCGTCAGATCGGCGATCTGGTAGGTTTCGCTCAGCGCTTCGGCCGAGAGCACCACGTTCTTGGCCACCGATGTGCCGGGTCCGGCCGGCCCAAGGGTTTCGCCGTTGACCGCGAAGAATACCGAGCCGGAATTGCCGGCCCGCAGGGTCGGCGGCTCTTCGGTGGCGGGCAGGACGAAGCGTTCCCCCTGCTCCATGATCTTTTCCAGCAGCACGCTGCCATCGGCGGCGCGCACGCGCACCCAGGCCGGACGGCGGGCGAACAGCACCAGTTCGGGTGCGGCCTGGGCCACGACCTGAACTTCCGGTTCGGCAATGGTTTCCACTTCGGGCGCGACTTCGGGCAATGCGGCCACCAGCAGCGGGTTTTCGAACCTGGGCGCATAGACGCCCTGGGCATCCGGGTCGAGCATCGCGATGGGACCATCCCGCGGCACCAGAACCGGGGTGTCCAGCGCCTTGGGGCGATACAGACGCTCCAGCGCCGCCGGGGTGGGTGCGGCATTGTCGATGGCCAGACCCGCGCCCTCGACAGTCTCGGTGGGCGACAGCGCCACGGTCAGCGGCGTTTCGACCGGGGTCAGGGTAACACGCTGGATTTCCTGCAAAAGCGACCAGCCGCCATAGCCCAGACCCGCCACCAGCAGGCACAGCACGGCCAGCGATCCGATGGCACTGGCCTGCACGCCGTGAAAGGGCCCGTGGGTCGGGGCGGAACTGATCGGGCTACGCGACAGCACGTCATCGCCCACGGTCGAGGTCTTGCGCCGCGCCGGGCGCGTGCCGCCGCGCGCGGTCTTGGTGTAGACCTGCGCCTCAAGCCCCGCCACATGGGAAAACCCGCTTTCTTCGCAGAAGCGCTGATAGACCCAGTCGGCATTCATGCCGAGGTAGCGCGCATAGGCCCGCACGTATCCGTTGATGAATCCGGGGGTCTCGAAGACGGACAGATCGGTGTCCTCGATCCCGGCGATGTATTCCGCCTTGATCTTGAGGTCACGTTGAACGTCCAGCAGGGACTTGCCCAGCGTGGCCCGTTCTCCGCGCATGATATCGCCCAAGGTCAGTTCAAAATCGTCAAAGCTCTTCAACTTGACGTTCTCGGCCTGTCCGGGTTCGTGACTACGCCCCGTCATGGAATAATCCTGTCTGCCCTGCCCGTATCCCCGTCGCATCCCCGCGATTCGATGCGCAGGGTTTGCTGCCAAAGTCGTAGCACAATGCGCAGAAAAGCGCACGCACCATCCCGTGGCTGACTTAATGGGACATTGAAAACCCCGGCATGACCATGTGGTCAGACCGGGGCGGTTTCAGGGCTGGAAGGTGAAATCAGGCCGAGAGCGACTGGCGGCTCAGCGCACAATGCGACCAGAGTTTGTCGAGCGCCTTCACAAGCCGGTCCAGATCATCGGGACCATGCACGGGCGACGGGGTAAACCGCAGCCGTTCGGTGCCGCGCGGCACGGTGGGGAAGTTGATCGGCTGCACGTAGATGCCGTCGTCCTGCAAAAGGCGATCCGAAATCATCTTGCATTTCACCGGGTTGCCGACCGGAACGGGCACGATGTGCGATCCGAAGTCGATCAGGGGCAGGCCAATACCTTTAAGACGGGTCTTCAGGATATGGGCTTGCGTCTGATGCCGGGCGCGCAGGGTCTGATCCTCTTTCAGGAAGCGGATCGACGCGGCGGCCCCGGCGGCGATTGCCGGCGGAATCGAGGTGGTGAAGATGAAACCCGGCGCGTAGGAGCGGATCGCATCCACCATCCGGGCCGAGGCGGAGATATAGCCGCCCATGACGCCATAGGCCTTGCCCAGCGTGCCGTTGATGATGTCGATCCGATGCGCCAGCCCGTCGCGCTCGGCCACACCGGCACCGCGCGGACCATACAGGCCGACGGCGTGAACCTCGTCCAGGTAAGTCAGGGCATTGAATTCATCGGCCAGATCGCAGATCTCGCGGATCGGGCCGAAATCGCCATCCATCGAATAGACCGACTCGAAGGCGATGAGCTTGGGCGCTGCGGGATCAAGCCCCTCAAGGACCTCGCGCAGATGGGCCACGTCATTGTGTCGGAAGATCTTCTTCTCGCACCGGCCGTGCTTGATGCCTTCGATCATCGAGGCGTGGTTCAACTCGTCGGAAACGATGATCAGGCCCGGAAACAGCTTGGGCAGGGTCGAAAGTGTCGCCTCGTTGGCGATATAGGCCGAGGTGAACACCAGCGCGGCCTCTTTCTGGTGCAGATCGGCCAGTTCTGCCTCAAGGCGACGGTGATACACCGTGGTGCCCGAGATGTTGCGCGTGCCGCCCGATCCGGCACCGGTGGCATCCACCGCTTCGTGCATGGCGGCCAGAACGGTCGGATGCTGACCCATGCCAAGATAGTCATTGCCGCACCACACGGTGATGTCCTGCTGGCTGCCATCAGGGCGCGTCCAGACCGCATGGGGGAAGTGACCGTTGCGGCGCTCGATATCAATGAAGGTCCGGTAACGGCCCTCATCGTGCAATTTCTGGATCGCCGCATCGATCTTGGCAGAGTAATCCAACGTGTCTTCCTCCAACATGGCGGACATCAACTGTCCGGGCCCGCAGGCGGGCTGTCGCGTTTTTCATATGCGTGTCACAGAATAGCTGCCCCGCGCAATAGTCTTAATGGCGCATACTGTCCCGGCGCGTTTTGATGTAAATCAAACTCCGGTTTGCAGCAAGTGGTGGCCCATCTGGACGCGCCAATCCCCGGTGGTAGGGTGGCGCCTGTCAACCAAGGAGTCCCCATGTCCCTCGCTTCCGTTCTCGACCATATCGACACGAACCTGGATGCTGCGCTGAACCGTCTGACAGATCTGCTGAAGATCCAGTCCATTTCGACCGATCCCGCCCACAAGGACGATTGCGAAGCCGCTGCCGACTGGCTGGTGGCCGATCTCGCCGGGATCGGGTTTCAGGCGAAAAAGCGCCCGACGCCGGGTCATCCGATGGTGGTGGCCACATCCGAAGGCGCCGGTCCGCATGTGCTGTTCTACGGCCACTACGACGTGCAACCTGTTGATCCGCTGGAGTTGTGGGATCGCCCACCGTTCGAGCCACGCATCGAAGAAACCCCGACCGGCCCTGTGATCCGCGCACGCGGCGCCTCTGACGACAAGGGCCAGTTGATGACCTTTGTCGAAGCCTGCCGGGCCTGGAAAGCGGTGCATGGCACCCTGCCCGGTCCGATCACCATCTTCTTCGAGGGAGAAGAGGAAAGCGGTTCGCCTTCGCTGGTGCCTTTCATGGAAGAAAACGCGCCGGAACTGACCGCCGATATCGCCCTGATCTGCGACACCGGTCTGTTCGCCGACCGGGTGCCGGCCATCGTCACGCAATTGCGCGGACTGGTGGGCGAAGAGATCACCATCACCGGGCCCGACAAGGATCTGCATTCGGGCATGTTCGGTGGCATCGCCATCAACCCCGCGCGGGTGCTGGCGCGCATCCTGGCCGATCTGCACGACGACACCGGGCGCATCACCCTGCCCGGCTTTTACGACGGTGTGCCGCCGCTGCCCGACGATCTGCGCGCGCAATGGGAAGGACTGAACTTCGACCACTCCGCTTTCCTGGGTGGCGTCGGCCTGTCGGCGCCTGCGGGCGAGGCCGGCAAGATGCCGGTCGAGATGATCTGGTCGGAACCGACCTGCGAGATCAACGGCATGTGGTCGGGCTATACCGGCGCCGGGTTCAAGACGGTGCTGCCGTCCAAGGCTTCGGCCAAGGTGTCCTTCCGTCTTGTCGGCCAGCAGGATCCCGACCGCATTCGCGCGGCGTTCCACGACTTCGTGACGGCGCGCCTGCCCGAGGATTGCACGGTGGAATTCGCCCCGCATGGCGCTTCGCCCGCCAGCCAGATGTCCACCGACCATCCCGCCTTCGAACAGGCCCGCGCGGCCCTTAGCGATGAATGGCCCGATGCGGCGGCTTTCGTGGGCTGCGGCGGCTCGATCCCCATCGCGGGCTACTTCAAGACGCTGCTGGGGATGGATTCGATGCTGATCGGTTTCGCCAAGGATGACGACCAGATCCATTCCCCGAACGAGAAATACGACGTCGAGAGCTTCCACAAGGGCATCCGCAGCTGGGCGCGTATCCTTGACCGGCTGAACGGCTGATCCCAGACCCCGGTCCCGCTTCGGCGGGACCACTCCCACGTTTCAGGTGGTCGGACGTGCACCCGCCATGGGCAGGAAAGTCTGTGTCACATCGTGAGGGGGAGAAAGTGGCGCGGTTGACGGGGCTCGAACCCGCGACCCCCGGCGTGACAGGCCGGTACTCTAACCAACTGAGCTACAACCGCGCTTTTCGCGTTCAGGACGCTGTGTCCCAAGGCGTGGGCGGTGTCTATGTCTCTACAGCAGAGCCGTCAAGCAGTTTCCACGCGCCACAAACAAAAAAACTAACCGACCTGAAAACCGACGTATTGCACCAAACGCCCTGCCCGGACCGCAGTCCGGCACGACGCACAAAGCCTGTGAAATCGCCCCAGCCGAGGTGCGAAATATCCGGGGATGAAGGAAGGGAAAGCCATGGCGCGGTTGACGGGGCTCGAACCCGCGACCCCCGGCGTGACAGGCCGGTACTCTAACCAACTGAGCTACAACCGCGCGATGGAGTGTCTGTTTATGACCCACTTCGCAGACCGTCAAGCGCCAATCCAACGCTTGTTTCAGGAAATCGAGATCACGCGCCGGGGGCCCACGGCCCAGGTCATCCCGGCATCTGACAGAGCCGTTTGCAGGCGGTCGCGCTCAGCCGCCGCCGGATAGGGAAACATGCGCGCTGCCTGTACCAGACCATATCGCGGGGCATTGTCCTTCAGCTGTGCAACCTCGCCCGAAGCCGCCTTCGTCTGACCCAGTTCCATCAGCGCCCGGATCAACTGCACCCGCGCCGGAACAAAGCCCGGCACCCGCGCCAGCACCGCGCGGAACCTGAGGACAGCCTTGTCTTGTGCCCCCAACAGCACCAGGCTGTGGCCACGGGGAAATTCCCAGCTTGGCGGGCAAAAACTCTCGCCCGCCATGGCGGCGTCCAGCAGCGGTTGCGCCTGTGCCGGGCGGCCCAGCCGGTTCAGGGTCTCGCCATAGGCCACCAGCGCTTCGGCGTTTTCGGGGGACAGGGCCAAGGCCTGCTCGAAGGCCGCGACGGCGGCGTCGGGCCGGTCGCGAAATCCCAGCGCCGAGTTCCCATCCAGCGCAATCGCCTTGTGGGCCAGCGCCTCGGCGGGATCCAGCGTCGCATCCCAGTCCGGACGGGCAAAGATAAACAGAGGGGTTCGGTAATGGGCCTATTGGACAAAGGCCCCGGATAGCCCGGATCACAGCGCGCGGCTTGTGTAATACGACAGTACGGTCGGCGCGGTCGAAGCCGCAGGCGCCCGGGTGTTTGCCAAGGTAGACTTCGCACGGGGTGCCGCCACGATGGACGAGACCCTGCGTCCCACCACGGTGGTGATCTTCGGCAGCCCCAAGATCGGCTCGACCGCGTTGCAGGAAGGCCAGACGATGGCGCTGTACCTGCCGCTGCGGATCCAGTTTTTCGAAGATGCCAGTGGTCAGACTTGGGCCTCCTATGAAGACCCGACCGTCGTTGCACCGTCGCATGGGCTGGCCGCCAGCAATGCCGCCGTCCAGAAGATGCAGGCCGCCTTGTTAGGGTTTTCGACCATCGCGACAGGGAGTTGAACGGCACTCTTCACCCTGCCCCGGTCGGGCTGATCAGGTTCGGCTGAAGGCTGATGCCCATGAGCGCGGCGCGAGATGCTGAAGACAGCATGTATCCAACCGCAGACGCAGGGCTTGCGTGGTGGGTGATGAGAGACTCGAACTCCCGACATCTTCGGTGTAAACGAAGCGCTCTACCAACTGAGCTAATCACCCACGCAAGGGTCGCGGCGCGACAGCGCGCTTTGGGTCTTCCGCCCGTGTCAGACAGGGGGAAATGGTGGGTGATAAGAGATTTGAACTCCTGACATCTTCGATGTGAACGAAGCGCTCTACCACTGAGCTAATCACCCGTGGCGCGGTGTGTAGCCCTGCCCGACACAAGGTGCAAGACCAAATTTCCGGGTTTTTCGCGTGTCTGGCGGTTCGGGAACCCTCGCGGTCAATCCATGAAAAAGGCCCGCATGGGGGTGCCATGCGGGCCGATGCCATTGGTTCGGATCAGTGCCGGTTAGTGGGCGCGCGCCGCGACGGTGTCGCCGCCACGTTCCAGCGCCGATTTGGCCGCGGCCTCCTCGGCTTCCTCGTCCCATTCGATGGACTCGGGCGTGTCCACCAGCGCAAGTTTCAGCACGTCGCGCACATGGCTGACAGGGATGATGTCCAGCCCTTCCTTCACGTTGTCAGGGATCTCGGTCAGATCCTTGGCGTTTTCTTCCGGGATCAGCACCGTGGTGATGCCACCGCGCAGCGCCGCCAGAAGCTTTTCCTTCAGCCCGCCGATGGCCAGAACATTGCCCCGCAACGTAACCTCGCCGGTCATGGCGATGTCCTTGCGCACCGGGATCTGGGTCAGCACCGACACGATCGAGGTTACCATGGCAACCCCTGCCGACGGGCCGTCCTTGGGCGTCGCCCCTTCCGGCACGTGGACGTGGATGTCGATCTTGTCGAACTTGGTCGGTTTCACCCCGATCTCCGGCGCGATCGACCGCACGAAGCTGGAGGCCGCGTCGATGGATTCCTTCATTACGTCGCCCAGCTTGCCGGTGGTCTTCATCCGACCCTTGCCCGGCAGGCGCAGCGCCTCGATCGACAACAGATCGCCGCCCACGCTGGTCCAGGCCAGCCCGGTGACGACACCGATCTGGTTCTCCTGCTCGGCCAGACCATAGCGGAAGCGTTTCACGCCCAGCATGTCCTCCAGCGACTCCGGCGTCACCTCGACCTTGTCGGTCTGCTTGCGCACGATCTGGGTCACCGCCTTGCGGGCCAGCTTGGCAATCTCGCGTTCCAGGTTCCGCACGCCCGCTTCGCGGGTGTAGGTGCGGATGATCTCGGTCAGCGCCGCATCGGAAATCTCGAACTCGCCCTTGCGCAGGCCGTGGTTCTTGATCTGCTTGTCGATCAGGTGCTGGCGCGCGATTTCGCGCTTCTCGTCCTCGGTGTAGCCGGCCAGCGGGATGATCTCCATCCGGTCCAGCAGCGGACCCGGCATGTTGTAGGTGTTCGCCGTGGTCAGGAACATCACGTTCGACAGGTCGTATTCCACCTCAAGATAGTGGTCCGAGAAGGTGCTGTTCTGTTCGGGGTCCAGAACCTCAAGCATCGCCGAGGCCGGATCGCCACGGAAGTCCTGTCCCATCTTGTCGATCTCGTCGAGCAGGATGAGCGGATTCGTGGTCTTGGCCTTTTTCAGCGCCTGGATGATCTTGCCGGGCATCGAGCCGATATAGGTCCGGCGGTGGCCGCGGATCTCGGATTCGTCCCGCACGCCGCCCAGCGAGATGCGGATGAATTCGCGTCCCGTGGCCTTGGCGACCGATTTGCCCAGCGAGGTCTTGCCCACGCCCGGAGGGCCCACAAGGCACAGGATCGGCCCCTTGAGCTTTTTCGAGCGCTGCTGCACCGCGAGGTATTCGACGATGCGTTCCTTGACCTTCTCAAGACCATAGTGGTCGTCGTCCAGCACGGACTGGGCGCGGTTGAGATCCTTCTTGACCCGGCTTTTGGTGCCCCACGGGATCGCCAGCATCCAGTCCAGGTAGTTGCGTACGACGGTGGCTTCGGCCGACATCGGGCTCATCTGCTTGAGCTTCTTGATCTCGCCTTCGGCCTTTTCACGGGCTTCCTTGGACAGATCGGTTGCGGCGATCTTTTCTTCCAGTTCGGCAATCTCGTTGCTGCCGTCCTCGCCGTCACCCAACTCCTTCTGAATGGCCTTCATTTGCTCATTCAGATAGTATTCGCGCTGCGTCCGCTCCATCTGGGTCTTGACGCGGGACTTGATCTGCTTCTCGACCTGAAGCACCGACATTTCGCCCTGGATGTGGCCATAGACCTTCTCCAGACGCGCGGCGATTTCCAGCGTCTCCAGCAGTTCCTGCTTTTGCTCGACCTCGATGCCCAGGTGGCCCGACACCAGATCCACCAGCTTGCCCGGCTCGCGGGTTTCCGACACGGCGGCCAGCGCTTCGTCGGGGATGTTCTTGCGGATCTTGGCGTAGCGTTCGAATTCGTCGCCGACGGACCGGACCAGCGCCTCGACGGCAGCTTCCTCGCCCAGCGATTCCTCAAGCGGCAACACACGGGCTTCGAAGAAGTCCTCGTTTTCCAGGTATTCGACGATCTCGACGCGCGAACGACCCTCGACCAGCACCTTTACGGTGCCATCGGGCAGCTTCAGCAGTTGCAGGACATTGGCCAGCACGCCGATGTTGTAGATGCCGTCAGAGGTCGGCTCGTCCACGCTGGCGTCGATCTGGCTGGACAGCAGGATCTGCTTGTCATCCGCCATCACTTCTTCCAGCGCCTTGACCGACTTCTCGCGCCCGACGAACAGCGGAACGATCATGTGCGGGAAGACAACGATGTCGCGCAGCGGCAGGACGGGATAAGACGGGCTTATTTGATTTTCCATGACATATCCTTAGTGGCAGCAGGTCCCGGCCCCGTTACGGCAACCGAAACCTCTCCGATCAGACGGTTTAGGTGGGGTTTCCGCGCCCGTCTGTCAACTCTTGGGTTCTGACTTGACCGTGACTGTGGCCCGCATTTCGGGCAAGGGCAAGGCGATCTGACTACATCTTGCCCTGGTGTGCCGAAATGCGAAGGGTGGCTTCGTTCAGTTGCTCAACGTCTCGGCAACCTGGTCCAGGGCGGCCGAAAGTCCGCTCAGCGGGATGCTTGTCGCAACCGGGGTGTCGGCTTCGGCGGCGAAGAAGCTGATGTCCAGCGCCGGCAGGATCGACATGTTCTGCACATCGTCCAGCGCCACGCGGTCCAGCACCACGCAGCCTTCGGCAAGGCAGGTGGTGAAGGCATAGTCGCGCTGAATCGGTCCGGCCATCAGCGTCAGCGGCTTCTGCACCGCTGTTCCCAGTGGCACGAACAGCGCCATCTGGGCAAAGCTGGCCTCGGCGGCCAGGGCGAAGGTCAAGGTGGCGAAGCGGCTGTTGCCGGTCGGTTCCATCATCGAGCGCGAGATCACGCAGCCCCGGTCATCGCAGGCCACGGACCAGTCGGATTCAACCAGTTCCAGCGGGGCGTCTTCAGCCGCCAGCGGCATGGCACTGCACATCAGCGCGGCGGTCAGGATCGGGGTCAGCTTCAAGGTGATCTCCATCTTGGGTTGCGCAAGCTTCCCAGACTGGGCCGGTGAAGGAAAGGGATTTCGCCGCACCGACCCGGTTCGCAAGACGCCGCCCGGTTACAGGCGCGGGATGTCACCTTCGGCGCGCTGCGCATGAAAGGCGTCCTGAAAGGCGGCAAAACGGCCTTCGGCAATGGCATCACGAATGCCCTGCATCAACTCCTGGTAATAGTGCAGGTTGTGCCAGGTCAGCAGCATCGAACTGATGATCTCCTGACTGCGGAACACATGGTGCAGATAGGCGCGCGAGTAGTTGCGGCAGGCCGGGCAGCCGCAGGCTTCGTCCAGGGGGCGCGGATCGTCCTGGTGGCGGGCGTTCTTGATGTTGACCACGCCGTGCCGGGTGAACACCTGCCCGGTGCGGCCCGAGCGCGACGGCAGCACGCAGTCGAACATGTCGATGCCGCGCGCCACCGCACCCACGATATCATCTGGCTTGCCCACTCCCATCAGGTAGCGTGGCTTGTCGGTGGGCAGCATGTCGGGCGCATAGTCGAGAACGCCGAACATGGCCTCCTGCCCCTCGCCCACGGCCAGACCGCCGACCGCATAGCCTTCGAAACCGATGGCACGCAGCGCCTCGGCGCTTTCGCCGCGCAGGTCCTGCTCAAGCCCGCCCTGCTGGATGCCGAACAAGGCGTGTCCCGGACGACCCCCGAAAGCCTCGCGCGACCGTTCGGCCCACCGCATCGACAGCCGCATCGAACTGGCGATGCGGTCGCGGTCAGCGGGCAGTGCCGGACATTCGTCGAAGCACATCACGATGTCGGAGCCCAGCAGCCGCTGGATCTCCATCGAGCGTTCGGGAGTCAGCCAGTGTTCCGACCCGTCGATGTGGGATTTGAAGCGCACGCCCTCTTCGGACATCTTGCGCAGGTCCGACAGGCTCATCACCTGAAACCCGCCGCTGTCGGTCAGGATCGGCCGGTCCCAGTTCATGAACTTGTGCAGCCCACCCAGCCGGTCGATGCGTTCCGCCGTGGGGCGCAGCATCAGGTGATAGGTGTTGCCCAGCAGGATATCGGCCCCGGTGGCGCGCACGGACTCGGGCATCATCGCCTTGACGGTGGCGGCGGTGCCCACGGGCATGAAGGCGGGCGTGCGGATTTCACCACGCGGCGTGTCGACGACGCCGGTGCGTGCCCGCCCGTCGGTGGCATTCAGGGAGAAGGAGAAGCTTTTGGTCATGGGATCATCGCTAGGGGCTTTGCCCGCGCCAGTAAAGCAAGGGCCGCAGGTTGACCACAGTTCTTGCACCTTGCGCGATAAGGGGCATAGTCGCGACGAACCCGTTGCCATGGCACCAACTTCGTGCCCATACACGCAGCGCGCCACCGGCGACACCTTCCAGACGCAACAAGGGCTCTTCCAACATGGACACTCCGAACGCTGCCTCCGAACCGTTCCAACTGGGCTGGGAGGAATGGGCGAGCCTGCCGCAACTGGGATTGCCGGCCCTGAAGGTCAAGGTCGACACCGGGGCGCGGACCTCGGCGCTGCACGCCTATGACATCGAATCCTTTGGCAGCGCCGCCAGCCCCAAGGTGCGCTTCACCATCCACCCGATTCCGGACCGCGACGATGTGTTGATCCACTGCTCGGCCCCGGTGGTGGACCGGCGCGAGGTTACCTCGTCGAACGGCGAATCCGAGTGGCGTTACGTGATCCGTACCAGTATCCGCATGGGCGATCGGGAATGGCCCATCGACGTGTCGCTGACCGACCGGGGCAACATGGCCTACCGGATGCTTCTGGGCCGCACCGCGCTGGCCGAGGACATGCTGGTTATGCCGCAGCAAAGCTTCTGCCAGCCGGAACTGGGCTATGAATCCTACCATTCGGTGGCCGTCAAACAGGATGCCCCGCGCCGCAGCCTGCGCATCGCCGTGCTCAGCCGCGAGGCGCACAACTACTCGACCCGGCGTCTTGTCGAGGAAGGCGAGGCGCGCGGCCATGTGGTCGAGGTTATCGACACCACCCGCTGCTACATGGCGATCAACCAACTGTCGCCCGAGGTCTATTACGACGGCACGCGCCTGCCCCGCTATGACGCGGTGATCCCGCGCATCGGCGCGTCGATCACCTCGTACGGTACCGCCGTGGTGCGCCAGTTCGAAACCATCGGCACCTATTGCGTGAACCCGTCCGACGGCATCACCGCCTCGCGCGACAAGCTGCACGCGCATCAGATTCTGGCACGGCAACGCATCGGCATGCCGGCGACGGCCTTTGCCGCCTCACCGAAGGACACCGGCAACCTGATCGGCCTGGCCGGAAACGCACCGCTGATCGTCAAGCTGCTGGAAAGCACGCAGGGCAAGGGCGTGGTGCTGGCCGAAACCCGCAAGGCCGCCGAGTCGGTGATCGACGCCTTCCGCGGTCTGAAGGCCAGCTTCCTGGTGCAACAATTCGTGAAGGAAGCGGCGGGCGAGGATATTCGTTGCCTGGTGATCGCAGGCAAGGTCGTGGCGGCCATGAAACGCTCGGCCGCAGAAGGGGAGTTCCGGTCCAACCTGCATCGCGGCGGGCACTCCAGCCCGGTGCGCATCACCAAGCAGGAACGCGACGCCGCCGTGCGCGCCGCCAAGGCTTTCGGGCTGAACCTGTCGGGCGTGGATCTGCTGCGGTCCTCCACCGGGCCGAAGGTGCTTGAGGTCAACTCCTCCCCCGGTCTGGAGGGCATCGAGAAATCCAGCGGCAAGAACGTCGCCGGGTTGCTGTATGATGCCATCGAAAAGAAGGCCCGTCCGGTGCCTGCGCGCCGCCGCGCTGCGGCAAAACCCAAGGCCACCTAGACGCGCCCGCTCTGCCGACATATATTCCCATGTGAAATAGTAAGGGATCACCATGTCAGCTCAGGACACAAGCGCGGCGCCCATGGAAGGCGCGCCGCTCATCAAGCCCTCTTCCACCGACCATCCGTTGTACGACACGGTGGTCGAAGCCTGCCGCACGGTCTTTGACCCGGAAATACCGGTCAACATCTATGATCTTGGCCTTGTCTACACGATCGAGATCGGCACCGAAGGCGATGTCGAGGTCCTGATGACCCTGACCGCACCCGGCTGCCCGGTGGCCGGTGAAATGCCCGGCTGGCTGGCCGAGGCGATCGAGCCCCTGCCCGGCGTCAAGACGGTCAACGTCGAACTGACCTGGGAACCGCCCTGGGGCATGGACATGATGTCGGACGAGGCGCGGCTGGAACTGGGCTTCATGTAGGCGCCAGCCCGGCACATCTTGAGAATCCTGCATCCAGCCCTTAGGTTTAAAGGGCAATCACAAGGATCGATCCATGTTCGGCATTCCCGGAAAACAGGCCGTCTCGCTGACCCCGGCGGCGGCCAGCCAGATCAGGAAACTGATGGCCAAGGATGGCACCACGGGCTTGCGCCTGGGGGTGAAGAAGGGCGGCTGCGCGGGCATGGAATACACGCTGGAATACGTGTCCGAGATCGACCCGCATGACGAGGTGGTCGAACAGGATGGTGCGCGGGTGATGATCGCCCCGATGGCGCAGATGTTCCTGTTCGGCACCGAGATCGACTATGAGGTTTCGCTGCTGGAATCGGGCTTCAAGTTCCGCAATCCCAACGTGGTGGATGCCTGTGGCTGCGGCGAGTCGATCAAGTTCGACGAAAGCCTCGGCGCGGGCGGATAGCGGCGCTGCGGCAAGATGCTGGGCCCCGCGCCCTTGCCTTCCGTCCACGGCTTTCCCTTAATCGCGCCAAAATCTGAAAGGGAGAGCCATGCCTCGCAAACTTGCAGCCGGTAACTGGAAAATGAACGGCGGTTCCGCGGAACTGTCCGAAATCGCGGCCCTGGCCCTGGCCCATCCGGCGCCCGGCTGCGATGTGTTGATCTGCCCGCCCGCCACGCTGATCTCGCGCATGGCCGAGGCTGCCCGTGGCAGCGCCATCGCCGTTGGCGGACAGGATTGCCACGGTGCGCTGAACGGCGCGCACACCGGCGATATCTCGGCACCGATGTTGCTGGACGCCGGCGCCAGCCACGTGATCCTCGGCCATTCCGAGCGGCGGCAGGATCACGGCGAAACCGATGCCACCGTGCGGATCAAGACCACCACCGCCGTCACCGAAGGGCTGATCGCCGTGGTCTGTATCGGCGAAACCCTGAGCGAGCGTGAAGCGGGCCAGACGTTGGAGGTGATCGGCACGCAGATGGACGGCTCCCTGCCCGACAGCACCACCGCCGCGACCATCGTTGTCGCCTATGAACCAGTCTGGGCCATCGGTACCGGGCTGACGCCGACGCTGGATCAGATCGCCGAGGTGCACGACTTCATACGCGCCCGCCTGAGCGAGCGGTTCGGCACCGAGGTCGCAGAGGGCATTCGCCTGCTCTATGGCGGTTCGGTCAAACCTTCCAACGCCGCCGAGATCTTTGCCGTGTCCAACGTCGATGGCGCGCTGGTGGGCGGTGCCTCGCTGAAAGCCGATGACTTCGGCCAGATCATCGCCGCACTGGACAGCTGACAGCAAAACGGGGCCCCGCAGGACCCCGTTCGTATTTCCGACGCCCGCCGTTTTGGCGGGCGTTTTCATGAATGCTCAGCCCAGACGGGAAGCGACGTTTTCCCAGTTCACCAGGTTGTCGAGGAAGTTCGACAGATAGACCGGGCGCTTGTTGCGGAAGTCGATGTAATAGGAATGCTCCCACACGTCGCAGCCCAGCAGCGCGGTCTGGCCGAAGCACAGCGGGTTCACGCCGTTCTCGGTCTTGGTGACCTTCAGGCCGCCGTCAGTGTCCTTGACCAGCCAGCACCAGCCCGAGCCGAACTGGCCTGCGCCCGCAGCGGCGAACTGCGATTTGAACTCGTCGACCGAACCGAAGCTGTCGACGATAGCCTTTTCCAGCTCGCCGGGCATGGCGGTCTTGCCCGGACCCATCATTTCCCAGAACTGGACGTGGTTCCAATGCTGCGAGGCGTTGTTGAAAATGCCGTTCTGGGCAACAGCGCCGGCCGCGTAGGTGCCGGTGATGATGTCCTCGACCGATTTGCCTTCCCACTCGGTGCCGGCAATCAGCTTGTTGCCGTTGTCGACATAGGCCTTGTGGTGCAGGTCGTGGTGAAACTCCAGCGTCTCCTGCGACATGCCGAATTCGGCAAGAGCGTCATGGGCGTAAGGAAGATCGGGAAGTTCGAATGCCATGGGAAACCCCTGTTGTGGTGGTTGCGATTACCTCGACACATGAAGGACGGGGCTGACCAAGGTCAACCCCGCATACAGGTTTTTCCCTTCGCCATTCAGGGCAGAACGATGCCCTGCGTGTGCCGCGCCGCCCGGGTAAGAACGTTGCGGGCATAGCCGGCCACCGACTGGAAACAGACCAGATCGAAATCGGCGCCGTTTTCGGTCCAGAAGGCCGCCGGTATCTGCGCCAGACGGGTGCGGCGCAACTCGGCCGGGGCGATGCGGGCCATGTCCACCGGGCAGAGCTTGGCCAGCGCGCCCCGCGCCCCCGGCCCGGCGATGCGGAAGCGGGCGCGCATGTCGTCGACCCGCAGCACCAGCGCGTGCTGGCCGGACAGGGCCGCGTCCAGACGCAGGGCCAGATCGGCGCTGGCGGTGGCCTCGCAGAACACCAGCAGTTCATCAGGCGACATCCAGCCCACCTGCCCGACTGTACACGGCACGATCTGCCGGGTGCCGGGCACGCTGATCCCGCAGCCGGTCAGCACCTCGGCAAAAGCCGCGTCCGCAAGGCTGCCACGCAACAAGATCATGCCGCCGGGCGGCAGGTCGGTGACCGTTGTCTCGGGGGTTTCCAGCAGATCAGGCATTCAGCTTCTCTCCTTCCGGATCAAAGAACACCGGGCTGACGATCCGGGTGTCGATGGTCATGCCCGAGGTGGTGGCAAACTGGATAACCTCGCCCATCCGGTCGGGCCCGTGTTCGACCAGCCCCATGGCGATGCCCCGGCCCAGTGTCGGCGACATGTAGGTCGAGGTCACGCGCCCGATCGTCTTGCGCTGACCATGGGCATTGTCGCCTGTGCCCACCGCATAGGCACCATCGGGCAGCACCGTGCCGTCCAGAGTCTCCAGTCCGACCAGCTGCCAGCGGTTCGGATCCACCATATGCGCCCGCTGCTGCGCCCGCTTGCCCAAGTAGTCGGTCTTTTTCTTCGAGATCGCCCAGCCCAGCCCCAGATCCTGCGGGATCACGGTGCCGTCGGTTTCGTCCCCGATCATGATGAAACCCTTTTCGGCCCGCATGATGTGCAGCGCCTCGGTGCCATAGGGCATACCGCCCAGATGCAGTCCCAGTTCCATCATGCGATCCCACAGAGCGCGGCCCTGGCCCGCCGCCACGCGCACCTCGAAGGACAACTCGCCCGAGAAGGAGATGCGATAGACGCGCACCGGGAAGCCGCCCAGGGTGCCGTCGATCCAGCCCATGAAGGGCAGCGCCGCGTTCGAGACATCCATGCCGCCCAGTTTGTCCAGCAGCTTGCGGGCATTGGGGCCGACAACGGCGATCTGCGCGTATTGCTCGGTCACATTGGCGGTATAGACCTTCCAGTCCCACCATTCGCACTGCAACCAGTCTTCCATATGGGCATGGATGCGGTCGGCGCCGCCGGTGGTAGTGTGACACAGGAAGGTGTCATCGTCGATCCGCGCCACCACGCCGTCATCGGTCAGAAAGCCGTTTTCCGTACACATCAGCCCATAGCGGCATTTGCCCGGTTTCAGGCTGCTCATCATGTTGGTGTAGAGCATGTCCAGGAAACGGCCCGCGTCCGGCCCCTTGACGATGATTTTTCCCAGCGTTGACGCATCAAGGAAACCAAGGGCTTGGCGGGTGTTTTTCACCTCACGGTGCACGGCTTCGTCGATGGATTCCCCGGCGCGCAGATAGCAGTACGGGCGGCGCCAATGGCCGACAGGCTCCCAATGGGCACCGTGGGTGGCGTGCCATTCGTGCATGGGGGTGCGACGCAGGGGCTGGAAGGCGGCGTCGCGGGCCTCGCCGGCAATGGCGCCCATCGGCACAGGCGTATACGGCGGGCGGAAGGTGGTGGTGCCGACCTCGGGGATCGGTTTGTCCAGAGCTTCAGAAAGAACTGCCAGTCCGTTGATATTGCTTAATTTGCCCTGGTCGGTGGCCATGCCGAGCGTGGTGTAGCGCTTGGTATGTTCGACGCTTTCATAGCCTTCGCGCGCGGCCAGTTGCACGTCCGAGACCTTCACATCGTTCTGGAAATCCAGCCACATCTTCGACCGCAGTTCATAGCGTGCCTGCGCCGGCATGACCCAGATCGGGGCGATCGGTCCTTCGGCGGGGTCCTGGGCCTGCGACGGCGCGATGGGCGCGCGGTCCAGCTTCAGGGCCGCCTGCGTGGCGGCAACCGCATCGTGCAGGATCGCCCCGGTGTCGAAATGGCCGTTGGCCGCCCCGGCGGTGCGCACGAAGGGCTGGCCATCGTGGCCGGTGGGCAGCCGCGCGGGATCCGGGCGGAACATCGCGCGCGCGTCGTCCCAATAAAGCTTGCCGCCACAATGGGAAAACAGATGCACCGCGGGCGACCAGCCGCCCGACATGGCCACGGCCTCGCAGTCGATGATCTCGGTCACTGCGCTGCCACCGGTGTTCATGGCGCACAGTGCCACGCCGGTGACGCGCTTGCCGCCCTTGACCTTGGCGATGGCGGTGCCGGTCAGGATGCGAACGCCGCGCACGCGGGCTTGATCTATCAGCGCGCTTTGCGCCGCTTCCCGTGCATCGACGATGACCGGCACCTCTTGCCCCGCATCCAGCAGGGTCAGCGCGGTGCGATAGGCGTCGTCGTTGTTGGTGACGATGACGGTGCGGGCGCCGGGGCTGATCGCCCAGTTGACCACGTAGTCGCGCACGGCACCGGCCAGCATCACGCCGGGAATGTCGTTGCCGGCGAAACTCAGCGGCCGTTCGATGGCGCCGGTGGCGACCAGCACCTGTTTGGCGCGGATTTTCCAAAGGCGGGCGCGGGCGTTATCGGAGCCGGGCACATGGTCGGGCGGCAGTTCGGTGGCCAGCACATAGCCATGGTCATAGACCCCCGAACCCTGGGTGTGCCGTTTCAGGGTGACATTGGGTAGGGCTTCCAGGTCAGCCACCGCGGCAGCGACCCAGTCGTCTGCCGGTTGTCCATCGATTTGCGCGCCATCGACGGGCGCGCGCCCGCCCCAATGGCCGGTCTGTTCGACAAGCAGCACCCGCGCCCCGGATGTGCCAGCGGCCAAGGCCGCCTGCAGCCCCGCCACGCCGCCACCGACAATCAGCAGATCGCAATGGGCATAGAGATGCTCGTAGACATCGCCGTCCTTCTCGGTAGGGGCTTTGCCCAGACCGGCGGACTGGCGGATGAAAGGTTCGAACACATGTTTCCAGAAGGGCCGCGGGTGCATGAACGTCTTGTAGTAGAACCCCGCGGTCAGGCCGGGCGCGAGGATCTGGTTCAGCGCGCCGATATCGGCTTCCAGCGACGGCCAGTGGTTCTGGCTGGTCAGGGACGCCCCATCCCGCAAGGGGGTTGTGGTGGTGCGCTGGTTGGGTTCGAAAAACCGGCCCTTGCCCAGACCGACAAGGGCGTTGGGCTCTTCGGGGCCCGACGCGACGATGCCGCGCGGGCGGTGGTACTTGAACGAGCGGCCCACCAGCATCTGGTCGTTGGCCAGCAGGGCCGAGGCCAGCGTGTCGCCAGCAAGCCCGGTCATGGCGTGGCCATTGAAGGTGAACCGGGTGGTGTGCGTGCAGTCGATCAGGCGGCCGCCGGTGGCAAGACGGGTGCTCATGGATCAGGCCTCCGCGCCGAGGGTGAGGATGGATTGAGTATTTTTGCCAAGAAGAGGGGTCATGCAGCAGGCTCCACCCCGGCGGCTTTCAGCAGGTCAGCGGGCGGGGTCAGGGTCTGGGCCGGATAGGTGCCGAAGACCTGCAGCGTGGTCGTGTCGCGCAGGGCGTGGAACCATTTTCCGCAGCCATAGACATGGCGCCAGCGTTCGGCGTGGACGCCGCGCGGGTTCTGACGCAGGAAAAGATAGGCCTCGAATTCGTCGTCGCTGCTGTCGGGGCCGAAGCGGGTCAGATGTGCCTCGCCGCCGCCGTGAAGTTCGGTTTCATCGGCTTGCAGGCCGCAATAGGGGCAGGTGAGCGTCAGCATGGGAAAGCCTTGGTCTGGCCGGGATCAGTCGGGTGAAAGTAGCGCGTCATGGCGGGGCTATTTGGCGGGCAGGCTGGCGGCATGGGCCAGCGCCATGGTGGTCAAGGCCGCGCGGGTGCTGTCGGGCAGATCGGCGTCGGCCTCGACGATGCCGCCCATGCGCCGGCCGGTGAAGCTGAGCGGGCGGACGCCCGCGTAAACCAGCGCATCGGGTTCAGCGGCCTTGCCCACGCGGTACATCAGCTCGCCCTTGTGGACGCCGCAGACCATGTTGCCGTTGAGCAGGAAGCACAGCCCGCCGAACATCTTCTTTTCGGCCATGCCCGGGCCGATGCCGAGATCATCGCGCATCGCATTTGCGACAGTTTCGTCGAAGGACATCAGTGCGCCACCCCCGCTGCCACGCTTTCATCGATGAAGCGGCCTTCGCGGAAGCGGTCCAGGCCGAAGTCGGCGGCCAGCGATCCCGGTGTGCCCTTGGCCATGAGTTCGGCCATGGCCCAGCCCGAGCCGGGAATGGCCTTGAAGCCGCCGGTGCCCCAGCCGCAATTGACGAAGCAATTTCCCAGCGGCGTGGTGGACAGGATTGGCGAGCGGTCGCCGGTCATGTCCACGATGCCGCCCCATTGGCGCAGCATCTTCAGGCGCGAGATCATCGGGAAAGTCTCGACCAGGGCGCGGACAGTTTCTTCGATGTGGTGAAAGCTGCCGCGCTGGGTGTAGTTGTTGTAGCCGTCGGCGCCGCCGCCGATGACCATCTCGCCCTTGTCGGACTGGCTCATGTAGCCGTGCACGGTGTTGGCCATGACCACCACATCCATGCAGGGTTTGATCGGTTCGGAGACCAGCGCTTGCAGGGCGACGGATTCGATGGGCAGGCGGAAGCCCGCCATCTCGGCCAGATGCCCGGAATGGCCGGCCACCACCAGACCCAGCTTGTCGCAATCGACCGGGCCGCGTGAGGTTTCCAGCCCCGTCACCTTGCCGCCGGCGCTGCGCACCCCGGTGACTTCGCATTTCTGGATGATGTCCATGCCCATGTCGGAACAGGCGCGCGCATAGCCCCAGGCCACCGCATCGTGCCGCGCGGTACCGCCACGCGCCTGCCAGAGCGCCCCCAGCACCGGGTAGCGCGGCCCGTCGATGTTGATGATCGGGCACAGTTCCTTGACGCGGTCGGGGCCGACGAATTCGGTTTCCACCCCTTGCAGGGCATTGGCATGTGCGGTGCGCAGGTAGCCGCGTTTCTCATGCTCTGTCTGGGCCAGCATCATCACGCCGCGCGGGCTGAACATGATGTTGTAGTTCAACTCCTGACTGAGCGTCTCGTACAAGCCGCGCGCCTTTTCATAGATCGCGGCCGAGGGATCCTGAAGGTAGTTCGACCGGATGATCGTGGTGTTGCGCCCGGTGTTGCCGCCGCCCAGCCAGCCCTTTTCCAGGATCGCCACGTTGGTGATGCCGAAGTTCTTCCCAAGGTAATAGGCCGTGGCCAGCCCATGCCCCCCGGCGCCGACGATGATCACATCGTAGCGCGGCTTCATCGGGCGGTCGGCCCAGGCCCGATCCCAGCCCGCGTGCTGGCGCAGAGTTTCGCGGGCGATGGCAAAGGCGGAATAGCGGCGTTTGGGCGGCACGGGCGAACCTCTTGCAGTTTGCTCGCAGCATGGCGCGATCGCCGCGCCAAGCCAAGACTTTAGACGGCAATCGCCTTGTGATGTGCGACCTGCGGCACAAAGCGCAGGGCGTTGCTGAAACGACCGCTTTTGACGCCTTTTTCCCGGACCAAAAAGCGCCTATGTCCCGGTCATGATGTTCTGGATCCTGACTTCGGCCCTGACACTGGCCTCTGCGGTGCTTCTGGCCCTTGCGCTCTTGCGCCGCCCGCAATCCGCCCCTGACCGGGCTGAATACGATATTGCCGTCTACCGCGACCAGCTGAAAGGCGTGGAGCGCGATCTTGCGCGCGGCGTGATCTCGGAGGAAGTGGCCGGGCGCACCCGGACCGAGGTCAAGCGCCGCATCCTGGAAGCGGACAAGGCGCGCTCTGCCCACGTTGCCCCCGGCACTGCACCGCGCGGTGTGACGCTGGCGCTGATCGCCGTCCTGGGCCTTGTGCTGGGGGGCGGCAGCTTTGCGGCCTACCTGAAGCTGGGCGCGCCCGGCTTTGGCGACCTGCCGTTGAAGACCCGGATCGAGAATGCGCAAACGCTGCGTGAAACCCGGCCCAGCCAGTCCGAGGCCGAGGCAAGGGCCGAGCCGCTGCCCGGCTTTCCCGAACGCGATCCGCAATTCGTCAAGCTGGTGGAGCAACTGCGCACGACTGTGGCGGACCGCCCCGATGATCCGCGCGGCTTCGAATTGCTGGCCAACAACGAGGCCGCCCTTGGCAATTTCTCCGCCGCCCACAAGGCACAGGCGCGGCTGATCGAGTTGCGCGGCGCCGACGCCTCGGCGGCCGATTATATCACCTGGGCCGACCTGATGGTGATCGCCACCAACGGCTATGTCTCGCCCGAGGCGGAGGCGGCGCTGAACGAAACGTTGAAGCGCGATCCGCACAATGGGCCGGCGCGCTATTACATCGGGCTGATGCACGCCCAGACCGGGCGCCCCGACATGGCCTTCCGCATCTGGAAGCCCCTGTTGGAAGAGTCCACGCCTGACGCGCCCTGGCTGCCCGCCATTCGCGGCCAGATCGAGGAGCTCGCCTTCCGCGCCGGCATCGACTATCGCCTGCCCGAAGCCGCGCCCCTGGGTGGCCCCTCTGCCGAGGACATGGATGCCGCCGCCGAGATGAGCCCCGAAGAGCGGATGGAGATGATCCGTTCCATGGTCGAGGGCCTGTCGGAACGTCTGGCCAGCGAAGGCGGCGCGCCGTCGGAATGGGCGCGGCTCATCACCGCCCTGGGCGTGCTGGGCGAAACCGGACGGGCCAACGCGATCTACGCGGAAAGCAAACAGGTCTTTGACGGCAATGCCGCGGCTTTGAACGAACTGGCCGAGGCCGCGCGCCGGGCGGAGATCTTGCAATGATCCACGACGGGTTCGAGGCCTTTGCCGCCGCCCTGCCCCCCAATCGCGCCATCATCTGCCTGGACTACGGCACCAAGACCATCGGTCTTGCGATGTCGGATCCGCGCCGCAAGGTGGCGTCTCCGGTCAAGACTATTAAGCGCAAGAAGTTTACCAAGGATGTGCTGGAGATCCTCACCTTCTGCCGCGAGCGCGAGATCTCGGGCGTCCTTCTGGGCCTGCCGCTGAACATGGATGGCAGCGAAGGACCGCGCTGCCAGTCCACCCGCGCCTTCGCGCGCAACCTGTCGGAGATGACCGAAATGGCCATCGGATACTGGGATGAACGTCTGAGCACCGTTGCCGCTGAACGGGCGTTGCTGGAATCCGACCGCTCGCGCGGCAAACGGGCAGCCGTTATCGACAATGTCGCGGCCAGTTTCATCCTTCAGGGCGCGCTGGACCGGCTGTCTTTCATGGAGACTTCCCGATGAACACCCCGGTCTGGAAACGCGACGAAATCGAAAGCCCCTGCGTGCAGATCTGCGTCATCCATCCCGAAACCCGCCTGTGCGCCGGATGCCATCGCAGTATGGACGAGATCACCGAATGGGGCCGGATGAGCGTCGAACAACGCGGGATCGTCATGGCGCAATTGCCGCAACGCGCCGCGGTGAAGCCGCGCCGCAGGGGCGGACGCGCGGCACGTCAGGCCCGCGAAAGCTGAGGTTTCAGGCAAGCAGGTCTTTTTGGCTGGCCGACACCTGAGCAGAGGGGACGGGTGATCTATTCCGCTGCCGCCGAAGACACGTCGTGCAACATTTCCAGCGCGTCCAGGATGATCCGGGCATCGGCCTCCGGACGGCTGGAGGCTTCGGACAGATGCCGCCGCCACGCGCGCGCACCGGGACGGCCCGCAAACAGACCCAGCATGTGCCGGGTCACAGAATGCACCCGCCCGCCTTCCGCCACATGACGCTCGACATAGGGGATCATGGCCCGGGCCACCGCGACCGGGTCTGCATGCCCCTGCCCGCCAAAGATGCGGGCATCGGCCTGCGCCAGGATATCGGCCGGCGCATGGTAGGCCGAGCGCCCGATCATCACCCCGTCCAGCCCATCGGCCAGGAAAGCTTCGGCCTGGTTCAGCGTGGTGATCCCACCGTTGACCGAGATGTGCAGATCCGGAAAGGCGCGTTTCATCTCAAGCACCAGCGGATAGTTCAGCGGCGGAACCTCGCGGTTTTCCTTGGGGCTGAGCCCTTTCAGCCAGGCCATGCGGGCGTGGATCGTCACCCGGCGAATCCCGGCTGCGCGGATGGTCTCAAGAAATGTCGGCAAGACTTCGGCGGGCACCTGATCGTCCACCCCGATCCGGCATTTGACGGTGATCTCGGCCTCACCGGCAGCATCGGCCATGGCCGAAACGCATTCGGCCACCAGCAGGGGATCCTTCATCAATACCGCCCCGAAGGCCCCCGATTGGACCCGGTCCGACGGGCAGCCGACATTGAGGTTGATTTCGCCGTAGCCCTGGGCCGCGCCCAGACGCGCCGCCTCGGCCAGTTCGGATGGCACCGACCCGCCCAGTTGCAGCGCCACCGGCTGCTCCGCCGGATCAAAACGCAACAGATGCAGCGCGCCGCCGTGCACCAGCGCCGGCGCCGTGACCATCTCGGTATACAGCAACGTATCCTTCGACAGCAGACGATGGAAATAGCGGCAATGCCGGTCGGTCCAATCCATCATCGGGGCAACCGATAAACGGGACGCATTAAGAACGTTGGATTTTATATTTTTATCAGCCATTTACCGCTCATCTATCCGCCTCATTACTGTCTCATTTGTTGTAATTCTCGCCCATTTTTGGCATAGTTTACAACAAATGTTGTAACTTGGGCCAAATGTTGTAACCCCATGGGTACCATCATCAAGCGAAAGCGCAAAGACGGCTCTGCCGCTTGGCTTGCCCAGATCGCCGTTCGGCGGGCTGGAAAGACTGTCTGGCGCGAAAACCGGACCTTTGAGCTGCGCTCGACCGCCGCGGCCTGGATCGAGAAGCGCGAGAAGGACCTCGCCAAGCCCGGCGCCCTCGAGAACCTGCCCATCGGAGAGACACGCCGCCGCGAAGTGACCCTCGGCGACGCCATCGACAAATATGTGGAAGACAGCGCGAAGGCAATTGGTCGGACCAAGGCGCAAGTCCTCAAGAGCGTCAAGGAGTTCGACATCGCGGACAAGCTTTGCGCCCAGATCGACAGCGCAGACATTGTGGCCTTCGCTCAGGAGAAGCTGAAGACCGGTGTCTCACCGCAAACCGTGGCCAACTACCTCTCCCATCTCAGCGCGGTCTTCACGGTGGCCCGTCCGGCCTGGAACTATCCGCTGGACGAACGCGCGATGCGCAATGCGATGATCGTCGCGAAGAAGCTAGGGCTGACGCAGAAGAGCCGCCACCGCGACCGACGGGCGACGCTGGACGAGCTCAATAAATTGATGGCGCATTTTCTTGATCGCTCGATCCGACGCCCCTCCTCCGTCCCAATGCATCGCGTCATCGCTTTTGCGATCTTCTCGACGCGGCGTCAGGAGGAGATCACCCGGATCACATGGGCGGACCTCGACAAGGACGGCAAAAGGGTCCTCGTACGCGACATGAAGAACCCCGGAGAGAAGATTGGCAACGACGTCTGGTGCGACCTGCCCGATCCGGCGCTGGCGATTGTCGAGGCGATGCCCAAACACGCGAGCCAGATCTTCCCCTACTCCACCGACGCAATCAGCGCGGCCTTCACACGGGCGACGCAGTTTCTAGGCATCGAGGATTTGCGGTTCCATGACCTGAGGCACGAAGGCGTCTCGCGCCTGTTCGAGATCGGCTACAACGTCCCGCATGCCGCGGCTGTCTCTGGCCATCGGTCCTGGACGTCACTGAAGCGATACACCCATCTGCGCCAGACCGGAGACAAATTCGAGGCTTGGTCATGGCTCGCGGAGGTCACCATACCAGACCCAAGACAACGCAAGAGACGACCGATGCGGCCTCTATCCGCACCCCGGGTTGGAAGCAAACCTTCTCGACGCTCCGGCTGAACCCCGCAATCGCATTGTTCATCTTCTCTGAACCTAACCAGTTTCATACAGAGCTGACGCACTGCCTAGCCCGAAGATGTGTCGCCAGTTGTTACTAAAAAGTTCCCAACTTGCTACGGAAAAACAGAGATTTCGACTGCGCTTGAGCAGTTAGAGGGGGTACAATGTTCGTTGGTGGCAGGGGCTCGAAACTCACGACTCCAGCTGTTGCGCAAGATGGCGGCCCCACGGTTTGCCGCGTTGGACTAATAGTCGCGGCATGAAAAGGTGCGGACAGCAGAACTTCCACTTTAGCGCTGACAGATGAACCGAAATTACATCTTCTGCACATTATCCGCACGCACACAAACGGCACAATCGCCTCCTAAGCCAAGAGTTGCGGCCCGATCCCACACGTATTCTCAAAAAGAAATTGAGCCCGCCAATCGTGGAGGAAACGGGTCTCAGGTCAACCTGATGCGCATCAGAAACGCTGCAAACCTGTCCAAAAAAAGTGGGACCACTTCACTGTATCCGCTCTACATAGGATAACTGTGACTGCGGAAGAAGAAGCGTCGCATATTCAACTTGTGGTCACTTCGATTTAGTCTCAAACCTAGGTCATGTTGACAAAAGGCGAACCCAGAGACGGATGGATGTGATGTCTAGGAAGCCGAGGAAGCTCTCGGCTGTTTTGTCGTAGCGGGTGGCGACACGGCGGGCATTCTTGAGCTTGTTGAAGCAGCGCTCGACCAGGTTGCGCAGGGAATACAAAGAGTGATCCACGCCGACACGCATCTTGCGGGATTTGCGCATTGGGATCTGGGTCAAAACATCCCGCGCCTCCATCTTTTCCCGAATATTGTCAGCATCATAGCCTCGATCTGCCAGCAGGACACTCGGCTCGGGGAGGTTGTCGGCCATGACCAGATCGAACCCCAGATAGTCGGATGTTTGGCCCGGGGTGATCTCCGTTCTCATGGGCAGGCCTGCCGCGTTGACGCGGAGATGGATCTTGGTCGTGAAACCACCGCGAGAGCGCCCGAAACCCTGTCGCGGAGTCCCCCTTTAGGCTCAGGACTCATAGCCAGTAGATGACCGTAGCGGCGAGAGCGATTGCCGAGAGGAAGACCTTCGGGCACCGGTCGTAGCGGGTGGCGACACGCCGCCAGTCCTTGAGCCTGCCGAACATGATCTCGATCCGATTGCGGCGTTTGTAGCGGCGCTTGTCGTATTTGACGGTTGTCTTCCGCTGTTTCCGGCCGGGGATGCAGGCGCGTATCCCCTTGTCTTTCAACGCTTCTCTGAACCAGTCGGCATCATATCCGCGGTCCCCCAGCAGCCAGTCGACGTCCGGCAGACTGTCACAAAGCGCCCGCGCACCGATGTAGTCGCTGACCTGTCCTGCCGTGACGAACAGGTTGAGGGGTCGTCCCAGGCTGTCACAGACGGCGTGCAACTTCGTGTTCATGCCGCCCTTGGTCCGCCCGATCAGGCGACCGCGCCCCCCTTTTTGACGCCCAGACTGGACGCAGTGCGGTGAGCCTTCAGATAGGTGGCATCGATCATCACGGTCTTCTTCTCGCCGTGCCCGGCCGCCAGTCCCGCCATCATCTTCGCGAAGACACCCCTTTCGCTCCAGCGCTTCCAGCGATTGTAGAGCGTCTTGTGGGGACCATACTCCTTCGGCGCGTCACGCCAGCGCAACCCATTGCGGTTTATGAAGATAATCCCGCTCAAAACCCGTCGGTCATCGACCCTTGGCTTGCCATGGGACTTTGGGAAGTAGGGCTCCAGACGCGCCATCTGCGCATCCGTCAGCCAGAAAGGGTCAGACATATCACCGCTCCGTTTTCGTAGCCGCGAACCACGCAAACCGACCAAAATCAATGGGTCCTGAGCCTAGCGCCCGCTGCCTGATGGTGTGCGCGGATCACGGTGCTATCGATCATCTGAAGGGCATCCGGCACGACCCTGCTTTGGTTCAGGGCATCCATGATTTCTTCCCATAGCCCAGTCAGTGTCCAACGTCGGAACTGGCGATATACGCTCGACCATTTACCAAAGTCTTCAGGCAGATCACGCCACGGAGCTCCGGTTCGGGCTATCCAAAAAATGCCATCAAGAACAAGGCGGTGATTGGTCGGTTTGCGCCCATTCGGCGCACGGACTGCCAGGATAAATTGTTCAAAGAACCTCCACTCCTCGTCCGACATCAGGTCTCGTGCCAAGCTGGTCTCCATCGCAGATACCAGTTTGAATCACGATCAGCGGTCGGTAGGAATCCCTTTTGTCAACACGGCCTAGCTTCGAGCGGTTCGAGGTGGTAGCTTAGCTTTCCAGAGGGAAACAAGGGCCGCCAAAGTGTCTTACTATTTGAACGTAGTTTTTGGATTTGCGCTCTCGCTGGGCGGAGTCTCGACTGGAATGCCGGTCCATGCCCAATCAAGTCAAGAAGGGTTCATTGAAACACGCATACTTGATTTCGACCCCCAAGCCGGTGTGAAATCGCAACACTTTTATTATGTCGACTTTGCAAATCAAACAGTCACCGCCTCTTTCGTCACAGGAACAACAAGGATCAGTCTCGGCATCATTGATTTTGAAGTTTCAAGCATTCGAGATAATTTTCGCGTCTCGTCAGTTTCATTCAACAGTGGTATCGCTTCGTTCATTTTAGAAGGCACAACTGCTTCTGGGATCGCAGTAATGCCAGACATAGACTATCGTTTTGAAATTACAGTGAGCAAAAGCAGTACAATATCGGTGCGTGGCTGTCATGATGCCTACCCTGCCTACCTCATTCAACACCAGGGAAGCACTGTGTATAGCTTTCGTCACGAAAGCTTAGATTTAATCAAGTTGTTTGGGACTTGTGATCAAGAAGTAAACGTGAATTGAAATGCCCCTTCTGATGCCTCGTCTTTTAACTCAGCTAACGCTTAATTGTCCTAGGGCTTTCACTTTCTTTGGAACATAATTTCCTATAAACGCAGACGGGGTAAGGGAAAACGATCAGGTAGATCGATTGATCTATAGACCCAAACTGGAGGCCATGGCGTCACCTACGCTGCCTTGATTGCTGCAGAGAATGAAACCCTCGCGGCCCGCAGGAGGCGGAGCGTTTTGAATGCGGGACAAAAGAGAAGTCACGTCTTCGGGGATCTCGCCAGAGAATTGTTCATCTGAAAGCCGGAGGAGCGCGAAATAGAGCTGCTGTGTAGAGGCTGCCGAGCCCGCGCATTCTCCAGGCGAGGCCGCTCCGATTGCGCAAATGGGTGCAAAGTAGGCTGAGACGAAGCCATTGTGGGAGTCGCAAACGGCCTCGCTTGAAAAGCGGACGTGCGGGACCGCCAGCGATACAGCAGAAAGGCCCACAAGTACGATCGCCGGGAGAGCCAATACCAATAGGACCATCATAACCGCCAATATCAGCGTTCGTACCATCGCTTCTCTCCCAGCACCTCTGCTAATCTCTTGACTCGCGTGGTAACGATGTCGGACGTTAACTTAAGCTGCAACCCGCATTCCCCAAGTAACTTGACGATTTCCGCGCTCTGATGCCCACTAACGTGTTATAATTCAGCACGTTAAGGAACGTCTGAACTACGGCTTCGGCTTTGCCGAGAGGCGGTTGCTTGGGCAGTGAAAGCGGCGCGCGCGCGTCAGGAGCGATGGATTTCTCCAGATCTGGCGCCCTGTGGCGGGCCGAAATGGGCGCTTCGGACGGACTCCGCCTCATGCCATCAGCTTCCGTCGCACGAGGAACAGGTTGCCGAGGGCGAACAGCGTGAAGAGTTGTGCGCGGTTCTTGGCCAGCCCTTGGTAGCGGGTCTTCAGATAACCGAACTGGCGCTTGAGCACGCGGAAAGGATGCTCGACTCGGGCACGGACTATGGCGATGATGCGGTTGATGTCCACGTCAATGGGGTCAAGTGCGCCGCCTTTGGGCGCCTTCCGCATGACGCCCCAGAACTTGCCGGGACCGGAGAATGCAGCCTCGCGCGCAACGCTGACATAGCCCTTGTCCGACCACACCGATGTCTCTCGCCCATGCAGTAGGTCGTCCCAGACCTGGCTGTCATGCACCTTCGCTATCGTGGTTTCGAGGCTGTGCACGATGCCGCTGTCGGCATCGACGCCGACATGCGCCTTCATGCCGAAGAACCAGTCATTCCCTTTCTTCGTCGACGACATCTCGGGGTCTCGGGCCCGCGCCTTGTTCTTGGTCGAGGACGGCGCGTCGATGATCGTCGCATCCACCAGCGTGCCCGAGCGCAGGGTGATGCCCTGATCGGCAAGATGGACATTCACCTCGGCGAACAGCTTCTCGGCCAACTGGTGTCTCTCCAGCAGGTGGCGAAAGTTCAGGATCGTCGTTTCGTCCGGGATGCGATCATCACCGAGCTCGATACCAGCGAACCGGCGCATGGCCTCGCTGTCGTAGAGCATTTCCTCGGCCATGGGATCGCTCAGCGCATACCATTGCTGGAGGAAATAAACCCGCAGCATCGTCTCCAGTGGCATCGGCGGACGCCCTCCGCGCGCACCACGTTTCGGGTAATGCGGTTCGATCAGGGCCAGCAACCGCGTCCAAGGCACCACCTCCTCCATCTCGGCCAGGAACTTCTCACGCCGCGTCTGCTTCTTCTTCATCGCGTGGCGGAGACCGGGAAAGGCTGGCTGTTTGGGCATCGGCGGGCATCCTTCTTCGTCCCGCTCAGTCTATCCCAACACGCTCAGGGCGGGAGGTTTTTCAGACTCTCCTTAAAATAGACAGGGGCGAGACTTCATGGATCACCCGAAGGGTGCGTGCAAAACGGATAATGTTCGGTTCGGTTTTGACCGTCGGGTGCGTCTGGAATTTCATGGCTCGAAGATCAGTTCCGATGGCGGATTGCTGCTGTTCCGGGAACTGGATGAGGTGCTGGGCCTGCACGACATTGCTGGCGGATTGCTGAGAGACACGCGAACTGGCCACAACCGGCTGCATTCTCTGGTTGGCCTGTTGCGCCAGTCGGTCTTCGGGCGACTGGCCGGATACGAGGATGTGAATGACGCGGATCGTTTATCGCTCGATCCGGTGATGCGGCAGGTGGTCGGGGGACGGGCCGTCGATGCCAAGGCTGCGTCTGCGAGCCAGATGGGACGGTTCGAGACCGAGGTCTTGGCCAAGGCCGACAATCGCACTGCACTCGCTGATCTGTCAGGGCACTGGATCGACCGGGTTCATGTGTCGGCACCACCCAAGTGGATCACGCTGGACATGGATAGCTCGGCAAGTCCCACCCACGGCGCGCAGGAGGGCACGGCCTGGAATGGGCATTTCGGCTGCATGTGCTATCACCCGCTATTCGTCTTCAACCAGTCCGGTCATCTGGAACGCTGCGCTCTGCGCCCCGGCAATGTACACAGCGCCGACGGATGGGAGGCGGTCCTGAAGCCGGTCATCGCGCGATACGCGGATCGACACCTGATGCGGTTCTTCAGGGCGGATGCCGCCTTCGCTATTCCGCACCTCTAGAGATGCTGGAAGCCGAGGGTTATTTCTATGCCATCCGCCTGCGTGCCAATCGTGTTCTGCAAGGAAGGATCGCGCATCTGCTAAAGCGTCCTGTGGGTCGTCCGCCCAATCATGTCCGCCGCATATACGCCGACTTCGAGTATCAGGCGGCATCCTGGGACAAACCCCGGCGCGTCGTTGCCAAGATCGAGTGGCATCCCGGCGAGTTGTTTCCCCGCGTCGGCTTCGTCGTGACCAACCTGCCGATGGAGCCAAGTTGGGTGGTGCGTTTCTATAACCAGCGCGGCACCGCCGAGCAACACATCAAGGAAGGCAAGCAGGCGATCAACTGGACGCGTCTCTCGTGTAAGGGCATGGAGCAGAACGAGGTGCGGCTTCAGCTTCACGCATTGGCCTACAATCTCGGCGTCTTCCTGCAAGGCACAGACCTTCCCGAGGAGATAGCCGACTGGTCATTGACCAGCCTGCAAACCCGGCTGATCAAGATTGGTGCGCGGGTTGTCCGCCATGCCCGTGCCATCACGTTCCAACTGGCCGAGGTGGCTGTCGGCGGTGATCTGTTCACCCGCATCCTCGCGGCCATCCATCGGCTGCGTGCGCCGCCGGTTCCCGGATGAGGACCTCAGCGGCAGAACCCCGGGGAAAGCGGCTCGACCGGTCTGTCCAAACGGGTATCGATCAGACTAAATTCCGGAGCAACTCCACCGTCGTGACCAGAAATCGCACCCAGTTCACGCGTCAGATGCCCGAACCGCGGGACATCTCGACCCGGAGGCTTGATCGAGGCGCCGAACTGCAACATCATGCAGGACAAGGCATTCTACTTGGGGAATGTCGGTGCAAGTAATTTTGATTGGAGAAGCATATGCCTGCCTTCAAAAACATAATCGTCGTCTCTTTGTCAGCCACAATCGCATTTTCGCCGGCATTGAGGGCACAACAGTTTTCAAACAGTGCAGAATATGAGTCGAGCAGGCAAGCCGAACTTGAGATGCGTGTTGCTTATACGGAATGCAGGCTTGAGGGCAGAAGTGAGGAGCAATGCCGCGCACCAAGTCTTGCTGACGAGGATCAGCAACGAATCAGAGAAATGGCCGACGAGATCGACCGGCGAGCGGCCGTTCTTTATGAACAGTTTCCCGAACTCGAAGAGACAATCAGTGGTGCGACGGAAGGGTTTAGTCGTGTTATCCGGGAGTGCGCAGAGGTCACGGTCAATGAGGACGGAACGACCGGGGAAACATGTCTGGAAGAAACATTCAACGATGCGACCACGGCACTGGGGAATGCGGCACGTACGGCACGACAGGTTTGCGACGCTCTGCCTAACGCTGATTCTGCTACAAAGAATCAGTGTTCAACGGCAGTAGACGAGTTTACCTCGTCCGCCAACCAAGAGATGGAGAAGTTCCTCTCAGCTATGGCTCCGGTTCTAGCGTTCTGCGCGGCTTCCGCAGGGACGGGCTGCGCTCTAATGGCGATCGCAGCAATCATAAGCCTGTTTCTCGATAGCGGCGGCGGCAGCGGTGACAACGGCAGCGATAACGGCGACCGAACTGCAAATTCTGGGAACCAGCAAGACCCGAATCCGGATGACCCAGGTCAAGCTGTAGACCCAGTTCGCGCAAATGATGCGTTCGACGACGGAGGTGAATGGACGGTTCGCGATGCAGGAAGCCAAGTAGTGTTTTCTCGGGGAAACGACAATTTCAGTATTTCTGGGTTTTATCGCGAGGAAAATGGCGAGGCAAAATTCGTCAGTGTAAATCCCAATCCCGCAACGGATGCAATTATCGCGGAAGTGCAACAGGCTGGCTCAATTGCCGACTTTATTGCGCGTAACGCCCTCGACCATGAAGTCCCTCCGCAGAAATTTGTCGTCGTCGAGGTGGATCAGAGTCAAAATGGCGCAGCATATAAGAACTTCGCGATCCAGATATGCGCAGCGCGCGAGCCCGGAGCCGGAACTGGCACGGGGGAACCACATGTCTTTCTGCGCTTCCTCCAACGGCGGAGTGCCGGAGGGGCGTGGGAGTACCCGATCCTGGCCGCAGGGCGCTGCACTCTCGCCCGCCAATAATCCCTCGACACTTTCTGGGGGATTGGGCTTTGTCCGTAACGGAAAACATCAAGGTCGATCTGTCGGCGAGCCTCGTTTTCGCAATGATCTTGATATACAAGCTTTCTATGGATGACGCGCGGCAACCCGCCCAGCCGCAGGCAGACAGCTTCCGCATCTCTGTGGTGTTCCGTGAGGATGCGTTGACTAGGAGCCAAACGGAGCAACTTTGGCCAATCATCCAAAATTGGACAGTCTACAACCCTTGGGTCGAGTGGTCTCAGCAAATAGCAAATGATGTACCGACTGTGTCCGAGGTCACCTATCTTGATGGCACCAACCAGCTTTTTTCCGGGCCATTCCCTCCAAGTGTTGACCTCCGAGGCCTTGCAGAAGTTTTTCGGACTGACTTGCTAGTTCCGATCGCTGCCGCGGCAGGTGAGCCAAATGCTCCATCAACCACGGCAGGCTGGCGCTGTGGGGTAGAGCCAGTAGTCCGTGTGCCTGAAGAGCATATGCGTTATGTTACAGATGATGCCGATCAAGCAGTTCAAGTAGCCATTGTGGGCAGCGAAGACTTCGAGATCCGCCACCGGCTGTCACGCCTCACATCCGGTTCTTTCTTGGTGCCAATGGATGATACCGACCCTGAGGTGGACCTAGCAGCAGCTATTCAGGGAGCCGTCGGTGCAATCCCCCCGCTCTCTCTGCCTCCGACTTTCTACACTCCCGAAATCTCAACCTTGGTCTGCGATAGCGGCCAACAGTTGAGCCCATTTGCTCCAACTTCCGCCAACCAAAGTAATGCGTCCAACCTTTGCTTTAATGCCCCCTTCACTGAATTTGCCGATGCGTTAGCCTATGCAGGCTCCGATCCTCTTCCTCCCCTGACCGACCCTGATGATCCGGCAGGCGACCGGTACCAGTATTTCGCCTCTGCCGTTCTGGAACGCGCACCCTTCGCCACGTTTTCATGCGAAGCGTCCTCGTCAGTCCTCAACCAGACAGACAGCATTTATTTATTCATCGACGGCACTGACTTCCGAGGCATTGACATTCTCGCTATGTCAGTTTTGTCACGCTCCTATCCCGAGCCACGGATATGGACAGCGTGGGGTGCTGACCCGTTTCCCGGTCGTATTGAGCCAGGCGCTTATTCCTTGACCGAAGGCAATGCTCGAAGGTTGACTTCTGGAACCATGATCGAGGTGAGGCTCTGACCATGGGCAAGTTTGCGACTGCTGCCACGGACGTTTTCTTCTGCCTCCTCGGTATTTTTGCCGCCCTATATGCCGTGGTGCCCAAGGAGAGTTTTGGAACATCGTTCCGCCCACTCCTTTCGGTCACATGGCCTGCTACCGAAGTCGCCGAGTGCCTCATACAGATCGAGTTGATGGTCAATTCGGAGAAGAGAGACATTGGCATGCCTGACCCTGACTACGGCGGTTTCAGCAACGATGAATGTCGCTGGCAGGTGATCCTAGATGACGCCGGTACAGGTGGGCAGGACATAGTTTTGGAAGTAATTCTACCCTTTCTCCTTGGTTGCGCAGAGGCGACCTTTGCCGAAGCAGAACCAGCGGAGCTTTGCACCAACGGGACGACGGGAAACACCTCCGCCACGTTAACTTGGGAGGTGGGCGACAATGCTTGAAGCTTTGTGCATGGCGCTCGGAACGCTTTGGAATGACCCGGCTGAGCATGTACATTTGACCACCGCCGACCGTTATCAAATCGGTGCCGGCGCGCCCAGACATTATGGTGAAGTTCGGAACGGTGACCGTTGTTCATGGCTGGCCTGCTATCCAGGGAGCCCTAGTGGACGGCTTCTTTTGGAGGTCGGGGTCGCGGCAGGAGAGAGTTGCCCCTTCGAGCCTGCCGGAGACCCGCTCGTAGCATTGAACACCGGCGTTACTGTTGAGGCAGGACAGTCGGCACTTCCGACACCACCCTATCACCACCCAGTGGTACCGCCTGAATGGGAACCCTATGTCGCTACACCTTCCGGTGAGGTTCTTTGGCTCGCGGTAGCTTCGTCGGGTGGACCTCCAGTAGCCGTGGGCTTGCAATTGGGATCTGTCGATCTTTTGGTCGCTGATGCTCGCGAGCCCAGCGCACTGGCCGCCGATCTCGCCCTTTATCGGGGGATCGGCGCTGCGGGGCCGCAAACTATCCTGCTTGTTGGCGGGGCGGACTTGAGTGACCTAGCGCGTGTTGCTGCCGAATTTAAATCCGGCGGATTCCCCTTGGTCGACATCGGGATGTTAATCGTGTCGCAGGACGGAGCCGCCCTTCGCATGCGCGCAGCACAGCGCGCCGCGTTCCTTGACTATTCAACAGGCGTGCATCCCGTAACTGCGCCCGCGTCAGTACCTGGCGATGAGCGCGCCGCGATAGCAGCGCTTGGTTGTCTCGGTCTTCAGTCTGGACATCGCTTTGCAGGGCGTTTTGTGACTTTCGCGTTTCGCGCCAATCCCAGTGCTCCTCCGCTTTTGTGGGAGACTTGTTCATGAGTAGCTTAAACCGCCAGATCCCACTCCGTCCGCGTTATTCGGTATGGCTTTGGTTGGCCATAATGCTGCCTGTATTCTTTGGTGTTGGGTCGGCGCTCTACTTCAGTGCGTGGACATCTCGAAGCACGGAAATCGCCCACGAGGTCTATTGCGCTATTCATGACGGCGGTTACGAGGTTGCGGAAGACCCCGACATTGGATTTGAGCAAGCTGGTTTGGGCTATGCACTTGTATTCCGGAACGTTTATGCAGTCTCGTCAAGCTTGCGTGAAAAGGTCGATGAAACAACCGCTCCGACCTCAACCCCTAACGCAACCGCTACATTCGCCGAAGTTCCCCCTGCGGACTCTCCAACCTTGACAACTACAACAGAAAGAACGGTACTTCCCTGTCCCGGACCCACTCGTGAAAGCACAACGAGCGAAGCCGAAACCGAAGTAAATGAGACTCAATACCTGCCGGCTTCTTGTAGGCAGCGGGAAATCTCTCGGATAAGCTTTTTTCCACCTAACGTTAGCCAGTCATCTACTTATGAATCGATTGCTCGCGCCATCGAGGGCTGTGCCGGACGTGACGACTTGGGCCAGGCGACAAGGCTATGCACAGGTACTCGCGACGAGGCACAACGCGACCTCTGCGCAGTAAGCAGAAACCTCACTGGTGCGCTTTACGACTACGACCTCACCACGTCGGGAATGGTATCAAAGTGGTTGGGGATTCTCGCGTCTGTTCAGTTTGGTCTCTTTCAGCTTTTCGCCGTAGTTATAGCCGTGGTGGGCATATACCGGGTGCGCCACCTCGTGGCAGATCTCGGAGGAAACGGTGATCGACGAAAAGAGCGCACAATCGCTTCAATCAACGAGACGATAAAGATCGCAATAGAAGGCACAGCCGGCAAACCAGACAAAGCCTCGCGATACCGCGGCCGAATGCGTGACTTCAGAGACGAAGCCGCCAAACTCGTTTCCGAACACAAGGAATGGAGCGGTACAATTGTACAGCTTGGGCTCCTGGGTACGCTGACTGGAATGGTGCTTCTATTTGCGTCACTGGAACGCGGCGAATCTGCTGACGCACTCACCGCTCAATTAGCGCTATCGGAGATGCTGGGATCGCTGGGGCTCGCTTTCGGTACAACGATTTTCGCAATTATCGTAAGCATGGTCTACACTAGGCAAATTGATCAAGACACTATGACTGTGATGACGCGGATCCGACACGAAACCGACCGCGGTGAGTTGGAGCTCCAGGAAGAAGAATTACCGACCCCTGAGACCGAAACTCCCGATTTCAACCTCTTTGATCTTGGAAGCAAATGGGTCGGGTCTCGAGTGCCGTCTACAGAGGCTCAACTACGAGAAACGCAAGACAACACAAGATACCGTCGGTGGTGGCTGCTTGGAGTGGCTGCAATAACTTTAGCAATTTTGCTCTTGACGCTGTCATCCATAGTGCTGGGCGTTGTGACATTTGGAGGAGAGTTAGGTGGCTGAAGACGGCGAGAAGAAAACTCCGGATCTCCAAATAGACAGTGAAAAGGCCACTGGCCGTGCAACCGCGGCAAGCGGGCGAAACGCAGAGGATACTAGTCGTACAGATTATGACGGGGAGATACGACAAAGTCGCCAATCAGGGACCAATCCTACGGAAGGGGAAACAGTATCGAACTCTCAGGAACTTGAGGGAAGTGACGGTGACAACAGAGCGGAGCGCGATGGCCAAGTAGAGCCGAAGGCCGAAGAGACAGTAACAGACGATGGGTTCAGCCGCCAAAACGCCGATACTGAAGAGACAGAGGCCACCGTCAGCACCCCACACCCCAAATACGTCGAACAGAACGATCACGCGAAAAACAACAACGGCTCAAAGCAACACCCATTCAGTCCAAATAGGCTCTTGCTAGCTGCTGCCGGTGCAGATCCAGAATGGTTTTTGAAGAACAAAAATGCCAGCGAAGAAGAACGAAAGCTTCGTAATCAGGGACTTATCATCTGCATTACCGCTTCGTTCGCAGCATTAAGCTCATATTACTTCTTCTCATCCTTCTTTGACGACGGCACGTACGTCGGCGCAATCGCTGGACCTGTTTTTACCGTATTACTTACCATAGTATGGGCCGCAGTAATTTTTGCCGTAGACCGAGCAATGCTCATGACAATGCTTGGTAGTGAGGGAAGGAAATTGGTTCCTGCACTGAGCCGCCTCATTCTCGCAGCTGCAATTGGCATTATTATCGCCCACCCTCTAAAAGTACAAATTTTTGCGCCAGAGATACAGTCCAGCTACGAAACAATGCGAGCCGAATTCTTTTCGGCAAGAGATGAAAGGCTGCGTATAGAGAGATCCTCACAAATGGCTGAAATAGTCAGCCAATTTCCTGACCCAGACCTTGTCGACGGAGCTTTAGAAATTGAGCAAGCAATCTTGCGACGCCGCGGTGAGTTGGAGATATTGGATGCTGCAAGATTATTTGAGTTAAGTGGCGCGAACGAAATATACATAGATGATGAAAATCTTCACAACCAAGCAGGAAGAGTAATCTCATTTACGCTGCCACTTCTCACTAGTCCAATCGAAGTAAGCGTTTCCACCTTCCCGGCCAATGCAGACCCTCGCAACCGATCTGAAGTCGAGAACGAGTGCCGGACAGCCCGTGCCGCCGACGAATCTCAGGCAATTCTTCGAGACGTGCATAGACAATACAATAGCCTCGTGCAGTTGAATAATGGCCAAGATCACAGAGTAATTTCGGCAGTAGCGCTAGGCGCAACACCATCTACTCTCACTGCATTTTTGTTGGAGAATCGTCGTTATGTTCCCGGTGGTGCCAGCGCGGGAAGTGGAGGCTTGTTAAACTGTGACTTGTTCGCCTGGGCACGGACTGCACTCATTTCTGTAATCAATGACTACGAGTCTGAACTTCGGTCTCTGGGAATTCCGGATAGAAACCTAGCCGAATTCAGAACCGGACTTCAATCAATACAGAGGCTGAATGAGATAGCGCTTACTTCGCAAAGGTGCATTGTCCCGATGCGCAACTACTCTGTAGCAGATCAAGAGCGCGATGATGCGGATGCCAGAAACCTCAATGATGGTGATTTGGCATCAATTCGGAGCAGAATATTTGATCCGTTTCGGGATCCAAACACTCCCTTATCCTCTCAAGAGTTCAGATGGGTCTCGTATATATGCGCACAAGATTATCCAGACCTTTCCTTTATGTGGCGGACGGCCATCTTGTTTGATCTCGCTTCCAACAAACAAGAGGGTTCGTTTCTTGGAACTGAAATCTATAATTGGGTTGATGAAGATGCTGCGCCGGAACCACCAAGAGCGCCGCACGGTGCGGTCAATTCGAAGGAACTTCTTTCGCTTGGCATTTTTCCGCCGTCAACCGCTGCAATTGCATCAATAGCGATCACGTTACTGTTTGTTCTTGTCGAGATTTTGCCATTATTGTCAAAGCTTTACAGTCGCCCCGGCCCCTACGAGTTGAGCGTTGCTCACAAAAACAGACAAGCAGCAATTGATTTTGCAGAACACAAAGAGTCTCCTCAGGAAGCGGCGGAAAGGCGCAGTCGCGAGGCTGACACGAATTATGATGAAAAGTACGTCCTGCAAACCCGAGAAGCGACCATGGCTTTCCGCGGACTTATTCTTCAAAAAAAAGCAGAGCTTGCAGTATCTGACTTGCCAGAGGATGTCATTCGAGAAAGGCTTCGCGGACTCGACAAAAGCCTAGAGGACTTCATACTTGATAATAACGCCAGTGATAGGACGTAAGCAAATTTCTTGAGAGAGGAAGTTGGCTGCTTCTTGCGACTACCGTGAGTTTATTCATACAGATATTTTGGTCGCCGCCGTGTTATGGTGTTGTTTTATACTAGTTCAAACTTGGCCTTGGCGTAGAGGTAGGAGGCGTCTCGGAAGTTACCTCTAATTCTCGGATGAAAGAACTCGACGAAGCGAACAAACGCCTCAATAAGTTGTCCGCTTCGCTGACTCATGAGTTAGAGACAATCGGCGCGCCTTCGCAAAGCCGCGATCCGTCGCGATGAACCGCTCGAGCATGGGAACAATCAGCTTCTTCGGTTCGATTGGTCCCTGCCCTGCTTCCTGGCCGAGGATCTCGCCATAGGCGGTCAGATCGCGATGCAGCTCTGCGGGCACCTCTACGGTCAACTTCACCGTATGCGCCGTCCCCGCCCCATTGGGATTTTGCTTGCGGGCGGAGTTCTCGGTGCGTTCGGCTGAGGTTTTCGCCGTCGTGAGCGCTCAGAATGTGCTCACTGGGGACTCCCGGATGAGCTCATTGTGAGGGCTGGGACGCCGCGGCGTAGGCCCATGGCATCAACGCATCGATGTCCTTGTCGAGATGCCCGTTGGCGAGCCTGGTGAAGAGATCACGCAGGTAAGCATAGGGTTCGACGCCGTTCATCTTGCAGGATCCGATCAGGCTGGCGAAGCGCGCCCAGGAACGGCCCCCCTCATCGTGACCGGCAAAAAGCGCGTTGCGGCGGTTCATGGCCGGGCTGCGGATCGCATTTTCGACCAGGTTGGAATCCATGTCGACACGGCCATCGTCGAGGAAGAGCCGGAAGCCGTCCTGGCGCCGGAGCATGTAGGCAAGTGCGGCGCCGAGGTCGGACTTGCGTGACACGCGCGCGGCTTGGGCGGCCAGCCAGGAGAAGAACGCATCCACCAGCGGGTGGGAGAGATCCTGGCGGACGGCACGGCGATGATCGGGGGATGACCCGCGGATCGCGTCTTCGATCTTGTAGAGCGCGGCGATGCGCACCAGCGCCTCGTCGACGATGGGCGAACCCTTCTTCGGCTTGGCCTTGATCAGTTTTCTCCGACGGTGCGCCCAGCAGAAGGCCAGCTGCAACGGCTTGCCGCCCTTGCGGTCCGGCTTGGCCAGGTGGGTATAGCCGCCGTAGGCATCGACCTGGATCGTGCCGTCGAAGCCGGCCAGGATGTCGTCGGCATATTCGCCCTTCCGGCCGGGCCGATAGTGGAACACCACGCTCGGCGGCGCGGGGCCGTTCCAGCCGCGATCATCGCGCAGCACCGCCCAGAGATAGCCGGTCTTCGTCTTGCCCCGTCCGGGATCCAGCACCGGCGCGGTGGTTTCGTCGACATAGAGCCGCGTGCTTTCCGCCATCAGGCACTTGGTCATGTGATCGACCACTGGCGCGATCAGAGCGCCCGTCCGGCCCATCCAGTCGGCGAGGACCGAGCGGTCGATCGGCACGCCGTGCCGCGCCATGACCACGGCCTGCCGGTTCAGCGGCATGTGTTCGGAATGCTTGGATACGGCAATCTGCGCCAGCAGCGCCTCGGTGGGCCAGCTGCCCTCCAGCAGATGCGCCGGAGCTTTCGCCTGGACCACGCCCGCGCGCCCCTTGGGGCAGGCGTATTTCGGGCGGATCGTGACGATCACCTGATAGCGCGCCGGGATGTAATCCAGCCGATCGACCCGATCCTCGCCGATCCGGACCATGTCACCGCAGCCGCAGGGGCAGGTAATGCTCTCCGGCTCGATCACACGCTCGACGCGTGGCAGGCTTTCCGGCAAGGCGCGCGCCTTGCGTTTCTTGCGCGGCGTCTTCTTCTCTGGCTCGGTCTCGCTGGCCGCGATCTTCTCCTCGACCGCGGCGATCTGTTCCCGGGTCTCGGCAATCGCCGTCTCCAGGTCCTCCAGCGCCAGCTCCAGCTGCGCGGGGTCCAGCTTTTCCGATTTCGGCCCGAACTTCGTGCGCCGGTAATCCTGAACCTGACCTTCCAGCTTCGCGATCAGGTCCTTCAGTTCGGCGATAAAGGCGTCCTTCTCGGCCACCACCGCCTGTTCATGCTGGCGCGCCGCACGTTCCACCGACAGCTCGAACTGCGCGGCCTCGAACGCCTTCACCACCTCGGGCGGAAGGTCCGGAAACTGGCTGAGATCGAAGGGCTGCGACATGCGCATTCCTACCCAGTCGCAGCTGGGAAGCCCAATAAAACAACGCCAGAACAACCCTACTGAGTCATCCTGCCGCAGCCGGCGGCAAGACCCGTCGCGCAACCACCCGCCGCCAGTCCAGCCCCTCGAACAAGGCTTCGTGCTGCGCCCGCGACAGCCGCATCACCCCGTCCTGCACCTTGGGCCAGACGAAGCTGCCCTGTTCCAGGATCTTGTAGATCATCACGAGACCTGTTCCGTCCCAAACCAGAATCTTCAGCCTGTCGCCGCGTTTCGAACGGAACACGATCGTCACCCCGGAATGCGGATCCAGCTTCAGCTCGGTCTGCACGATCAGCGCCAGCGCCCGATGGCCGCAGCGGAAGTCCACAGGCCGCGTCGCGATCAGGATCGGCAGGCGCTGGCCCGCGACGATCATGCCGACCCTCGAAGGGCGCGCGCCACCGCCGCAGCCCGCTCTGCCGGAACATTGCCCGGCACCCGCAGCACGAGATCGTTGCCGATCTCGATCGTGATGACACCGCCGTGCCGGTCAGCATCCGCTGGTGGACCGACGTCCTCGGGCTCCACCGAAACCGGAACGAAGGCCGGCAGAGCGTCAGACGCCACCCCGGCCATGGCCTCCGCAGGCAAGACCAGGTCCCCCTGGCGCGCCTGACGCCGCCAATCCGAAAGCTGATGCGCGGCCAGACCATGCCGCCGCGCGACATCCACCACCCGAACGCCGGGCTGAAAACTCTCGGCCACGATCCGGGCTTTCACTTCGTCCGGCCAGCGCCGATATCCACGCGTCTGCTGCACAACCTCGATGCAGCCGTCAAACCCGTCCCCGCCATCCGCCATCGCCATCTCCTTCCGAATGCTCAGAAAGAAACTCGCCGCTGGATCAGCGCCCCAGAACCGCAGAAATCAATGGGACGGGGACGGCGCATACACTTCACCGGCTTGTCGTCCGGGATGGGTCCGAGTTTCAGCCTGGTCATGTCAGCCTCCGGGTGGCGCGAAGACAAGATCGCGCGTCACGATCACCCGGACGGGGAAGCCCGGGCGGATGGTCAGTGTTGGCGGCACCTCCAGTTGGCGCTGGACGATACGCTGCCCGGCCTCGTTGATCGTGTCGAGGGCCCCGTCGCGGAGGGCACGGGCGAGGCGGTCTTCCTCGTCGAGGGAGAGTTCCGCGCCGACGGCGAGCAGCGTCGAAAGCCCTGCGGCGCGCAGAATGCTGCCCCAGTGATTATCGACGCCGTCCTCGAGACCGGCAAAGCCCGTGGCATCGGCGCCGGGCTGGCGTTCGAGCACGAGAGATCGTCCATCGGGGAAGATCAGCCGGGTCCAGACCAGGAGCACGCGCCGCTGGCCGACGGTGACGCTGTTGTCGTAGGCCCCGATCAACCGGGTGCCTTGCGGGATCAGGAGCAGGCTTCCCGTGGGGCTGTCATAGACGTTCTGGGTGACCTGCGCGGTGATCTGGCCCGGCAGGTCGGAGCGGATACCGGTGATCAGCGCGGCCGGGATGACGGATCCGGCCTGCAGCAGCCAGGGCGAGGCTGGCGGCTGCACGCGGTCGGGCGCGACGGTCCGGCGGTCGGTCGGCCCGGTCAGGAAGGCTTGGCGCGGATCGGTTTCCGGGGTGGCCGCCATTCCACCTCCAGGTGGCGCAGGCGGCACTTGGAACCCGTTGGATGCCGGTGTCCCGGGGCGCGCCTGGAAGAACAGGTCGCTGACACGGGCGGCCTCCAGTTCCGCAAGTCGTTGCTGCTCCGCCGGGTCCATGGTCGGGGGCGCGAGGCTTGGAGCCGCGATGGGCTGGCCGCGTTGCTGCGCGTCGAGAATGCCGCCACCCAGATCGCCCGGCAGGGGCGGTCCCAACCTCGGGATCGCATCATAGCTGCCCGGCAGGTCGCGGAGACCATCGGCGGGCTGGCGGCGATCGGTGGTGATCAGCTCTTCCGGTGCGGCGGTCCGGTCCGGACGTTGCAGGCCGTAGATCAGCGCGGCGCCGATGCCGAGGCCCGCGACGACGCCGAGCCCGACAATCACCTTGCGAGAAATCCGCGTTACGCGCGGCGGATCGGCACGCAGGCGCATGGCGGCAGCGGTGTCGGTCGGTGCCCCGCTCATGTGCCTTGCCCCGCGTCCTGCCGCACCACCGTCGCCTCGGTCTGGGGTTCGATCCGCAGAATGCGCACAACCTCTTGCCGGGGACCGCGTCCGAGGCGCAGTTCGGCCGCACCGAAGAGGCGGTCGACGATGAGCACATTGCCGTGGATGCGGGAGTTGACGATCTCCAACTCGCCATCTGAGCCCAGCACGAAAAGCGGCGGCATTTCGCCCTGGGCGATGCCGCGCGGAAAGACGACATAAACCCGGCGCCCGTCATCGAAGACCGAGACCGGCCGCCAGGGCGGGCTGTCACCTTGCAGTCCGTAGCGGTGATTGCGGGCATGCGCGGGCGGGATGCGCGGCGTGGTCGGCGCGACACGCAGGGTTTCGGGCGCGCGCGGATAGGCCCAGGAGATGGCGGGCATCCAGGTCTCTTCGCTGGCGTTGAGCTCGATCAGGTAGGTCCGCCGGTCGGTCGAGATCACGAGGTTCGTGCTGATGTCGGGCCGGGTCGGTTTCACAAGGACGAGGACGCGGGTGTCGCGGCCTACGCCGCTTTCGGTGTCACCGATGATCCAGCGCGCCGTGTCGCCCGCCGCGATCGGGCCGGTTCCGGCCAGGCGTTCGCCGGGTTCGAGCGCGATGGTCGTGATCTGGCCCGGAGCGGCGTAGACTTGGTAGAGCGCACCCTCGGACCAGGGATAGATCTGGATCGCGTTGAAATACCCGGCCTGGCGCGGTTCGACACGCGCGGCCGCATTGGCATTACCGACCTGGGCGACGGGTGTGGCGGCCGCCTCGCCGCCCCGGCTCGGAGTCCAGGCGGGCGGAACATGGAGCGGGCGCGGCCGGTCATCGGGTGCCGTGGCAGGCGGTGATGGCAAGGGCGGCAGCGCGTCGTCATAGGCGAATGCGGGCGGGCGGTCGCTGGCACAGCCTGCCAGAAGCGTGGTGGCCAGGAGAATGGTGGGCAGGATCGGTCGGGTCATTGGCTCATCTCCCGCGACCAGTTGATCGCGTTGACATAGATTCCCAGGGGATTGGCGCGCAGGCGGTCCGCCGTGCGCGGCGGGTCGATCACGATGGTCAGGATCGCGGTCCAGCGTTCTGTGCGCGCGAGCTGGCCGTTCTCGTAGTGCCGCTCGGACCAGGCCACCCGGAAACTGTCGGGCGAGGCGCGGATGACGCTCGAGACCTCGACCGAGACCTGGTCCTCGCCCACTCGCGTGAAGGGATTGTTGGCCCGGGCGTGATCGTTCAGCGCCAGCGCGCCGCGGTCGGTGGTGAACTCATAGGCGCGGAGCCAGTTCTGGCGGACGACGATCGGATCGGCGGGCAGCCCCCGGACCTCCTCGATGAAGCGGGCGAGATGCCAGGCGATCTGCGGATCGCTCGGGCGATAGCCCGCGCTGGCCGCCTCGACGGCGCTGGCCTCGCCATGCCGGTCGATCTCGACAACATAGGGCACGACGGTGCCGCGCGCCGATTGCCAGACCAGCGCCGTCGCGAAGCCGCCCGCGAGGATCAGGCAGCCGAAAGCCATGAGGCGCCAGTTCTTCGCCTGCACCCGGGCGGAGCCGATACGCTCGTCCCAGACCTGGGCGGCCTTCTGGTACGGGGTCTCGGGGTCCGGGGTCTTGCCGTAATGCGCGGCGGCGCGTTTGAAGAGGCTCATGATCGGTCGCTTTCGGAGAGGGAAACGGAGGCGCCGGAGCCGGGGCTGTCCCCGGCGCGCAGCGCGTGGGTGGCGGCGGAGACGCCGTGGCTCATCGCCTGGCTGCGGCGCATGGAACGCGCCCAGGCCGGTGCACTGCCTGCGGGGGCGGACATGGCGGTCGACGCGCCTGTCCCGCTGCCGAGCGAGGAGGCGCCGCCGGTGGCGGCGAAGCCCGCGCGGGCACCTTCGGCGTGGCTTGCCTTGACGGCGTCACTGGCCGAGGCGGCGGCCCGGCGCAGAGGTGATGCTGCCGCGGATCCCGCCGCTTTTGCTACGCCGCCGAGACCAGAGGCCACACCGGCGGCCCCGGTCTGGCCCATCGATCCGAGGCTGTAGGCGGTGGAGGCGGCCCCGGTGGCCGCCGCAGCGCCGCGCGTGACGGCGGCCCCACCCGAGGCGAGTGCGCCTGTACCTCGGGCCGCGAGCATGGCCCCGCCACCCGCCGCGACGGCAGCCCCACCGACCGCCAACCCGGTGCCAACGGCGGCGCCTGCGCCCAGTTGCGGCCCGCCGGAGACAAGGCCGGTGGCGATGCCGGGGCCGAAGATGCCGAGACCGAGGAGCGAGAGTGCCGCCAGAACGATCGCCATGGCCTCGTCGATGGTGGGTGTCACGCCCCCGAAGCCGGCGGTGAACTGGCCGAAGAGGGTCGAGCCGATCCCGATGATCACCGCCAGCACCAGCACCTTGATACCGGAGGAGACGACATTGCCCAGCACCCGCTCGGCCATGAAGGCGGTCTTGCCGAAAAGGCCGAAGGGGATCAGCACGAAGCCCGCGAGCGTCGTCAACTTGAACTCGATCAGCGTCACGAAGAGCTGCACGGCGAGCAAGAAGAAGGCGAGAAGCACCAGCGCCCAGGCGAAGAGCAGGCAGGCGATCTGGATGAAGTTCTCGAAGAAGGCGACGAATCCCATGAGATCGGCCGTCGATTCCAGGAGCGGTCGGCCGGCATCGAGGCCGGTCTGCGCCACGCGTCCGGGGCGCAGGAGATCGGCAGGAGAGAAGCCGGTGCCGGAAGCCAGCAGTCCCAGCCCCGCGAAACTGTCGAAGACGATGGCGGCGAGGCTGTTCCAGTTGGAGATGAGCCAGGCGAAGACACCGACGAAGAGGGTCTTTTTCACGAGGCGGGCGATGATGTCATCATCGGCGCCCCAGGCCCAGAAGAGTGCCGCCAGGGTCACGTCGATCACGATTAGCGTGCTGGCGATGAAGGCGACTTCGCCGCCCAGCAGCCCGAAGCCGCTGTCGATATAGGAGGTGAAAACCCCGAGGAAGGTGTCGATGACGCCGGTGCCGCCCATGGCTCACTCGCCCCCGGTCCGGTCGCGCCCGAGGAAGCGGTCGCGGGTTTCGGCCCAGACGGCGAGGCAGCCGGGATCGGAGGCCGCGGCCTCGCCCAGTTCCTGGCAACGCCGCTGTTCGGCGCGCAAGGGATCAGTCTCCGGCATGAGGGGCGCCGCCGGACGCACCGCCTGCCCCGCCTCGTCCCGGCCCATCTCCACCACCGCCGCGGTGATCGCGATGGCGACGAAGACGATTGCCGCGATGCGGGCGAGGACCGCTCCCTCCATGGCCGGTCTCCCTTCAGTTGTTGAACATCCGGGCACTGCCGGGCTGGTAGCCCGCGCCCGGGGTGAGGAACCGCTCGCGCTGGACCCGGCCCTGTTCGGCGGCCGCGGACCGCTCGGCCTCGACCAGCGCCGTCGCGCGGCCATTAGCGGCGACGACCGCGATCAGGTCGGCGATCTGCTGGGACTGCAGCGCGAGGAGCTGGTTGCCGGCCTGGGTCGCCTGCAGGGCGCCGACTGCGGATTGGCTTTCCCCGATAAGGGCGGAGAGCTCGGCGCGCTGACCGTCAAGATTGTCGACGACGCCCGCCTGCACGCGCAGCGCGTCCTGCAGCCCGCCGACGGTGTTTTCCCAGCGGGAGCGCGCGTCGGCCAGAAGCTGCGCCTCGGGCGCGGCCATGGGGATGTTGGCGTAGTCCTGCTGGAAGACCTGGTCGATCTGCGCGACATCGAAGGCGATGTTCTGCGCCTGGGACAGGAGCTGCCGGGTCCGGTCGACGTTCTGCTGCAGCGCCTGCAGCGAGGAATAAGGCAGGCTCGCGAGGTTGCGGGCCTGGTTGATCAGCATCTGCGCCTCGTTCTGCAGCTGGGTGATCTGGTTGTTGATCTGCTCGAGCGCCCGGGCCGCGGAGAGGATGTTCTCGGCGTGATTGCGCGGGTCGTAGACGATGCGCCCGCCCCCGCCGAACAGGAAGGCCTGGGCGGGCGTGGCGAAGATCGGCGAAAGTCCGATCGGTGCTGCGAGCACCAGGGCGAGCGCGGAGGCGCTGGCGAATCGGGACAGGCGATGGACGGCATGGGTCATGGGGTGGTCTCCTCTGCGGGTTCGCGGGCTTGGGGGATCGGTGCATCGTGAGCTTCAGGCTCAGCTACGAGATTGGTCAGCTCCAGGATCAGCTCGGCGGCCCAGCCGACCCCGCGGGCTTCGAGCCAGGCGGCGAGGAAGCCGTCGCGGCCGTGCTCCGCGAGGATCTCCGAGATCAGCGCTTGGTCGGACTTGGCCGAGGCGGCGCAGAGCGCGAGGCCCACCTCGGAGAGGCCCAACTCGAAGAGCCGGTTGCCGCGCCGCGACTGGCAGTAGTAGTCGCGCTTGGGCGTGGCGCGGGCGAGGATCTCGATCTGTCGGTCATTGAGGCCGAAGCGCCGGTAGATCGCGGTGATCTGGGGCTCGATGGCGCGCTCGTTGGGAAGAAGCAGCCGCGTCGGACAGCTTTCGATGATGGCGGGCGCGATGGTGGAGGTGTCGATATCCGAGAGCGACTGGGTCGCGAAGATCACCGAGGCGTTCTTCTTGCGCAGCGTCTTCAGCCATTCGCGGAGTTGGCCCGCGAAGCCCTCGTCATCGAGCGCGAGCCAGCCCTCGTCGATGATCAGGAGCGTCGGCCGCCCGTCGAGCCGGTCGCCGATGCGGTGGAAGAGATAGGAGAGGACGGCGGGCGCCGCGGCGGTGCCGACCAGCCCCTCGATCTCGAAGGCCTGGACCGAGGCCGCGCCGAGCTCTTCCATCTCGGCATCGAGCAGCCGACCATGGGCGCCGCCCAGGCAATAGGGGCGCAGGGCCTGTTTGAGGTCGGAGGATTGCAGCAGGACCGCGAGACCGGTGATCGTGCGTTCGTCCACTGGGGCCGAGGCCAGCGAGGTCAGCGCGGACCAGAGATGCTCCTTCACCTCCGGCGTGATCGCGATGCCCTCGCGGGCGAGGATCGCGCCGATCCAGCCCGCGGCCCAGCTGCGTTCGGCGGGATCATCGGTCCGGGCGAGCGGCTGGAGGGAGACCGTGGCTTCCGCCGCCTCGGTCAACTCACCGCCGAGATCATGCCAGTCGCCGCCCATGGCGAGCGTGGCGGCGCGGATCGAACCCCCGAAATCGAAGGCGAAGACCTGTGCGCCCGGATAGCGGCGGAACTGCAGCGCCATGAGGGCGAGCAGCACGGATTTGCCCGCCCCGGTCGGACCGACGACCAACGTGTGGCCGACATCGCCGACGTGGAGCGAAAGCCGGAACGGCGTCGCGCCCTCGGTCTTGCCGTAAAGGAGCGGCGGTTCGTCGAAATGCGCATCCCGCTCCTCCCCCGCCCAGACGGCGGAGAGCGGGATCATATGGGCGAGGTTCAGGGTGGAGATCGGCGGCTGGCGGACATTGGCGTAAGCCTGCCCGGGCAGCGAGCCGAGCCAGGCATCGACGGCGTTGACCGTCTCGACCATGGCGGTGAAGTCCCGGCCCTGCACGACCTTCTCGACGAGGCGCAGTTTCTCGTCGGCGCGGCGCGGATCTTCGTCCCAGACGATCAGTGTCGCCGTGAAATAGGCCTCGCCCGCGATATCGGCGCCGAGCTCCTGCAGGGCCATGTCGGCATCTGCGGCCTTGTTGGCGGCATCGGTATCGACCAGCGCCGATTGCTCGTTGGTCATCACCTCCTTCAGGATCGCGGCGATAGATTTGCGCTTGGCGAACCATTGGCGGCGGATGCGCGCGACCATCCGAGCGGCCTCCATCTTGTCCATCAGGATCGCGCGGGTCGCCCAGCGATAGGGAAAGGCCAGCCGGTTGAGATCGTTGAGGATCCCGGGCGTGGTGGCAGTCGGGAAGCCCGAGAGCGTCAGGACACGCAGATGGGCGTTCCCCAGCCGGGGCTCGAGCCCGCCGGTCAGCGGCTGGTCGGCGAGGAGCGCATCGAGATAGGCCGGGGTTTCCGGCACGCGGACCCGGTGGGCCTGCGTCGAGATCGTGGAATGCAGGTAGGTCAGCGTCTCGCTGTCATCCATCCAGCGGCATTCGGGCATGATGCCGTCGAAGAGCGCCAGCACCCGGTCGGTGCGGTCGATGAAGCCGCGCAGCACCTCGCCCGCATCGATACCGGTCTTGTCGCGGCCTTCGTAGAGCCAGGTCTCGGCCCGGGCGGCCTCTTCGGCGGGCGGCAGGTAGAGGAAGGTCAGGAGATAGTCCGACTGGAAATGCGCCCCCTGCTCGGCAAACCCCGCGCGGCGCTCGGCATCGAGCAGCGCCGAGGCCGGATCGGGAAAGCGGTTGTCGGGATAATCGGCGGCCGCGACCCGCTGCGCCTCGACGAAGATCGCCCAGCCGGAGCCAAGGCGGCGAAAGGCATTGTTGATGCGGCCCGCCACGGCGACGAGTTCCGCCGCGACCGCGCTGTCGAGATCGGGGCCCCGGAACCGGGCCGAGCGCTGCAGGCTGCCATCCTTGTTCAGCACCACGCCGGGCGCCACCAGCGCCGCCCAGGGGAGGTAATCCGCCAGCCGCGTCCCTTTCCGGCGATACTCCGCGAGGTTCATCATGTGCGCGCCCTCAGACCTCGAGATGACCGGGAAGCCGCAGATGCCGGCGTCCGACCTCGACGAAGAGCGGATCGCGTCGCGCGGCCCAGATTGCGACCAGGTGGCCCAGAAGGCCGATGACGATTCCCGCGACCCAGAGCTGCAGCCCGAGCCCGATGGCCCCGGCCAGCGTTCCGTTCAGGATCGCGAAGGCCCGCGGCGCACCGGCCAGCAGGATCGGCTCGGTCAACGCGCGATGCACCGGGGCGGTGAAGCCCGGCACGTCCGCCAGCTGCTCGAACGTGCTGTCCATCAGATCAACGCTCCACCGCCGAAGCTGAAGAAGCTCAGGAAGAAGGAACTCGCCGCGAAGGCGATGGAGATGCCGAAGACGATCTGGATCAGGCGGCGAAAGCCCCCGGAGGTGTCGCCGAAGGCAAGCGTAAGGCCGGTGACGATGATGATGATCACCGCGATGATCTTGGCGACCGGCCCCTCGATCGACTCGAGGATCGATTGCAGCGGCGCTTCCCAGGGCATGGAGGACCCCGCCGCCCGGGCGGGTCCGGCCAGCATCAGGGTGACGGTGGCGTAGATGAAGGCATGGGCGGCCTGCGCGCGCAGCTGGTGAAGGTTTCGGGTCATGAAGGGTCTCCTGTGTTGGTTTCCATCCCGGTCGGCCGCGCCGCCGGGGAGATGCGGTAGTCGCCGTCCGGTCCCAGCCCGTCGACGCGGGCAAGCTCGGCGAGGTGGCGATTGGCCCCGCGCCCGGAGAGGACGGCGATGAGATCGATGGTCTCGGCGATGAGGGCGCGCGGCACGGTGACCACCGCCTCCTGGATGAGCTGCTCCATCCGGCGCAGCGCTCCCAGGGCGGAACCCGCATGAATGGTCCCGATCCCGCCCGGATGGCCGGTGCCCCAGGCCTTCAAAAGGTCCAGCGCCTCGGCCCCACGCACCTCGCCGATGGGAATGCGGTCCGGGCGCAGGCGGAGCGAGGAGCGGACGAGATCGGAGAGCGAGGCGACCCCGTCCTTGGTGCGCAGGGCGACGAGGTTGGGTGCTGTGCATTGCAGCTCGCGCGTGTCCTCGATGATCACGACGCGGTCGGACGATCCGGCAATTTCCGCCAGGAGCGCATTGGTCAGCGTCGTCTTGCCGGTGGAGGTGCCGCCTGCCACGAGGATATTGGCCCGCGCGGCAACGCCCTCGCGCAACAGGGCCGCCTGGGTCTCGGTCATGATCCCGGAGGCGACGTAATCGGCGAGCGTGAAGACCGCGACGGCGGGCTTGCGGATCGCGAAACAGGGCGCGATGACCACGGGCGGCAGAAGCCCTTCGAAGCGTTCCCCGGTCTCGGGCAGTTCGGCCGAGACGCGCGGCCGCGCGGCGTGCACCTCGGCCCCGACATGATGGGCGACGAGGCGCACGATCCGCTCGCCATCGGCGGGCGACAGCGTGGCGCCAGTGTCAGAGAGCCCCTCGGACAGCCGGTCGATCCAGAGCCGCCCGTCGGGATTGAGCATGACCTCGACGGTCATCGGGTCTTCCAGAAACCCGGCGATGGCGGGCCCGAGCGCCGTGCGCAGCATCCGCGCGCCGCGGGCCATCGCTTCCGGTTTCCGAGCTGCCTCTGCCATGCTGTCCCCGTTCCGTGAGTGGCCACCGACGGGCGGCCCTGGATCGGGTCCATCAAGAAAACCGGAAACCGGCTGCGCTCAACAGGTCTTCAAGGGGCGTAGCGCCATAGCGTGCAAAGACAGGGAATAGAGTTAGAGACGATCAAGGCGGCACAGCACGGCCCATCTTGCCTTCTGGCACATATTCTCTATATTAATGCCAAAGGAGAGAGCCATGCAGTTCGCCACGGTCCAGCCCGTCACCGCCCGCACCGATCTCCCCGCCATCACCGACGAGGAAGCGGCGGCGCTGGCGCGCACAACGGTCAACCTGTTCCGCGCCTGGGAGCTGACGGACGCCGAAGCCCGCACCCTGCTCGGCGACATGGCGCAGCGCACCTGGGCGCGGTGGAAGACCGGCGATATCGGCCGGATCGACCGCGACCTACGCGCGCGGATGGCGATCCTGATGGGGATCCACAAGGCGCTGCGCTATGTGTTCACCGACCCTGCCCGGGGCTATGCCTGGATCCGCAAGCCGAACGCCGCCTTCGCGGGCCGAAGTGCGCTGGACGTCATGCTCCGGGGCGAGATCACCGACCTGATCGACCTGCGGGCCTATCTCGATGCCGAACGGGGTGCCTGGTGAATGTCCCTGTCCGGCGCGTGACCTGGCCGCGCACGGTCCGCATCATCCGCTCGATCCACCCGCCGATCGACCTTTTCGAGGACATCGCCGATCCGGCCGACTGGGAGGCGCTGGCCTCGGCCGAGGCCAAGTTCAACCCGCGCATCCGCGAGAGCATCGGCGATCTGTCCAAGGTGCCCGTCGCCCGCCGCGTGACCGGGCCCGGTGCGAGCTGGGTCATGGCACCTTTCGTGCATTGCTCGCCGCGCCGTCCGGGGCGGTTTTCGGATGGCAGCTTCGGCCTCTACTACGCCGGCGACCGCACCGAGGTGGCGATCGCCGAGACCATCCATCACCACGCCCGCTTCATGCGCGCCACCGACGAGGCGCCGGGCTGGACCTCGCAGTTCCGCGAGCTGATCGGGTCGATCGACGCGGATCTCGACGAGGCAGCGGGCCGCGCCGATCTGCTGGATCCGGACGACTACCGTGCCTCGCAACTCTTCGGAGCGGAGCGCCGCGCAGCCGGCTCGAACGGCATCACATGGCCCAGTGTGCGATTTCCCGAGGGTCAGTGCATCGCCGTCTTCTGGCCCGACGTGATCCCGATCCCGACCCAAGGGGCGCATTTCGCGTATCACTGGGATGGGGAACGGGTGGACTACGTGAAGCGGATGGACGATGGGGAGGTGTGGCAGGTTAAGTAGGCGGCTTGCGCCTTCCTGCCACAGGTCTCCAGAGGAATGATTCAGTCACCCCCTGGTAGCAAGGACAGTCCAAGTTCCTTGAGAAAGCCGTTGTGCCTCGAGGTTGCCTCGCGCACCTGCTTCTCGATATCGACAAGTTGCACTTGGGTGTCGTCCAGAGCGATCTCTTCTTCCTCAACGGCGGTGCTAATGTATCGCGAGATGTTGAGGTTGTAGCCTTCTTCCGCGATGCGCTCCATGCTCACGCGCTTTGAGTAGCGGTCCTCTTCCTTGCGGAACTGGTACGTTTCAATGATCTTGCCGATGTGCTCATCCGTCAGCTGGTTCTGACGCTTGCCCTTCGCAAAGTGCTCCGCCGCGTTGATGAACAGGACGTCATCCGGTTTTTTGCACTTCTTTAGGACGAGAATGCAGACCGGGATGCCGGTCGAGTAGAATAGGTTCGCTGGCAGGCCGATTACCGTGTCGATGTGACCGTCCTTCAGCAGCTTCGTACGGATACGCTCCTCTGCCCCACCCCGGAAAAGCACGCCGTGAGGGAGGATGATGGCCATAACGCCCTCATCCTTCAGAAAGTGAAACCCGTGCAGCAGGAAGGCGAAGTCGGCGGCAGACTTTGGCGCTAGACCGTAGTTCTTGAACCGCACATCATCGCCCATCGCTTCGGTCGGCTCCCAGCGGAAACTGAAAGGCGGGTTTGCCACGACGGCATCGAAGGAGGGCTTCTTGGCGGGGTTCAGTTCGCGCAGGATATCCCAATCATTGGCCAGAGTATCGCCGTGGTAGATTTCAAATTCGGTGTCCTTCACCCCGTGCAACAGCATGTTCATGCGGGCGAGGTTGTAGGTCGTGATGTTGCTTTCTTGGCCGAAAATCTTGCCAATGCCGTGTGTACCCATCCGCTTGCGAACGTTCAGCAAGAGCGAGCCCGATCCGCAGGCAAAGTCCAACACGCTTGCCAAACGATCTTTCTGACCCGTCGCGGGTTCCTGGCTGTCTAGGGTCACGATCGCCGACAGAATGTCGGAAATCTGCTGCGGGGTGTAGAACTCGCCGGCCTTCTTGCCCGAACCGGCGGCGAACTGTCCGAGCAGGTACTCATAAGCATCGCCAAGATGATCCACCTCGGACGAGAACTCGGCCAACCCGCGGGCGATCTCGGCGATGATTGAGCACAGTTTCTTGTTCTTGTCCGCCTGCGTCTTGCCCAGCTTTTCCGAGTAAAGGTTGATCTCGGAGAACAGGCCACCGAAGGTGCTCTGGAAGGACTCGGTTTCAATATACTTGAAACCTCTATCTAGCGTCAGCAGTAGCTCATCGCTTTGCCTACGGGCTAGGTCAGCAATATTGTTCCACAGATAGGGTGGCTGAATTACATAGTGCACCTTGCGACGCATCTGCTTTTCGAATTCAGCGACATCGTCGGGGTTACGCCGATACCAGAGCTGCAACGGAGTTGCGATGTCCGACTGCTTCGGATCTGCAATATCCAGTGGTATCTCTTCGATGTTCCGTGCGCTCTGCCGAGCTTTTGCAGCCTTCTCAGCTGCTTCGGCCCTCAGGGCCGAAACCCGTTCCCGTTCCGCCGCGACGTCCGAGTCACTCGGATAGTCCTCCCCCAGTTCTCGCTTCGCTGCCGCCTCGTAGTTGCCCGAGAGGTAGCGCAGGAACAGGAAGGACAGCATGTAATCCCGGAAATCGTCGGCATTCATCGCACCGCGCAGCGTGTCGGCGACTTTCCAGAGCGTCTTGCCTAGTTCTTGTTGAGTTTCATCGTTCATTGTGCGGGTACTTCCTCGGGAACGGGCGCGGGCGCCGGGGCTGCGGGCTTGGCAGGAGCGGCACCCGGTAGGGCGAACTCGAACCGCGTGACGAAATCGCGGAGGATGCGGCGGAAGAGTTCCCTGTTGTCCTCGCCCATCTCGGTCGGTTCATGGATGGCATAGGCGCCGTGGCTCAGGAGGTTCAGAGCTCGGTTGAACAGCGCTCTGTCCTCATCGTTGTCGAGCGACTTCAGACAAAAGGCAATGCTCGGGTGCCCGAAGAAAGACGCTGTCTTCTCCATAACACTGCGCAAAGCGTTGAAGTGGAAGGTATATAGCTTCCCTTTCTTCGGATCAGCAGCGCGCTGCAACTCGGCGAGCGTCGCCACGTGGTGAAAGAAGGGCGTGTCTTCCGTCGCTTGAAGCAAATAGGTGCCATCACCGTTTGGCCGGTGCAGGAAATACCGCCGATGAGCAACAGAAGGCGCCTCATCAATCTTCCGGCCCACTTCGTTGCACATCACGTTGAAGAACAGCGCGTGATGGGACGAGAAGATCACCTTGATCGGGGCTAGATTCCCGTCTGCATCCTTTCGCGTGGCCGCCCGACGCAGGAGCTTGGCCAGATCACAGGCGACGGAAATTGCGTTGTTGTCGTCCAGCGACGAGATCGGGTCATCGATGTAGAGATATTTCTTCCCCTGATAGGATTCATGCCCATCCAGCATCCGTTCGCAGATGGCCATAAAGACGCACCAGATGAAGATGTTCTGTTCGCCGCGCGATACCTTGATGTTGGTCTCGCCGCCTTTGCTGAAGCTCACATAGTCCGGTTTGAACAGCTTCTCGCCACCCTGCTCGACCTCCTTGTAGGTGAAATCGAACTCGAAGTCGGCGTAACGGGATAGGTAACGGGCGATGGTTTCGTCCAGTGCAAGTTCGGTCATCGCGTTGAAGAAAGACGACTGCTCGTTCAGTTGCAGGCGGCGCAGGCTGTCGCCGTCCAGGTCGTTTTCCCAGACGAACAGATCCTCGGTAAAGGCGTTGAAATAGAGCGTGTCGGGGGTTCCGGTCGGGTTCTTCGTCTTGTGCTTGCGCTTGCCAGCGTCCTTGAACTCCATCGACAGGCGTGTCTTGCCAGTCCGGTTGTAGGCGTAAATCAGAACGAGCGCAGTCGGCTTTGTGGGGTTGTTCAAATCGTCGCGCAGCCGGGCCACCAGCGTTCTCAGGCTCTTGTAGGTGCTCATGCGTTAAGCTCCCTGAGCCGGGGGAAGAGCTGCTGCATCAGCCCTTTCTTGTGGGTCTTGAGCGTGTCGAGCTTTTGAACCTCGGCGGAGATTAGTTCGTCGAGGGAGGCGAGGCACTCTGCGATGCGCTGTTGTTCGCAGGGCGATGGAAGTAGCATCTCGATTTTGACAAGGTCCGACTTCTTTACATGGACAAACGAAGCTTTGAACCCATGCGTCCTTCTTGCAATTTCTTCTTCAACCCTCGTAAGGACCAGTAACGCGAACTGTAATTTGACCTTCTGCTCATCCATCAGCACCTTGAAAATATGCTGATTCAAGACGCCAGACGGGCCATTCCAAATACGAGCACCAAAAGACGAACCCAGTGTTCCAGACCAAGCAAATAGTAAATCACCTGGTTCGACGCGGTTTCGTTCTGGCACTGGCTTTTGGGAATAATTGAACTCTGCGGATGGGTCATTCAGGTTCTGGATGCGGATGATTGGAGTCCCGCTCGGTTGCCAATCCTCAGGCTTGAAGGCGCATCCGTTAATGAGGCTAAACATCTCTCCAATCGTCCGAACCTCCCATTGCCCCGCTCCTTCGAACTCGGCGAAGCGGAGGCGGGGTTGGGTTTCACCTTCCTGGGGGAAAAGCTGTTGCATCAGGCCTTTCTTGTGGGTCCTCAGCGCCTCCAACTTCCGCCCCTGCGCGGCAATTAACGCGTCCACCGAGTCCAAGCATTCGGCGATCTTTTGTTGTTCAGGCAGGCTGGGAGTCGGAATTTCGACGTTGAAGAAAGTCTCTTTGCTGATGTTCAGCAAGCCATTGCTGCGCGCACCGCTAGTAATGTGCCTTTGAAGCTGCTTCCCATGCTGGTTCAGCTCGAAGCAATTCTGAAAGAACCCGTTCGCGTAGCCATCCTTGAGGCGGAAGGCGATGAACACGTTAGGTGCAGCCGCCTCACCCCAGTATTGCAAGAGATAGACACACCCCTGCGGAAACTTCAGAGAGTTGCCTTTGTTGAAAACAAAGTCGCCATCGCGAACCAGTGTGTAACGCTGATACTGGCCGCCCGAGATATCCCGCCCGAATTTCTCGGCTTGGGGCACAAATCCGATTCCGGCGGAAATGCTGACTGGGGTAAGCTTCCTTTCGCCTACAGGTTTATCTACCGGAACCGAAGCCTTCCGCAGGCTTACCGGTTTCCATGCCGGGGCATTCTGGAATTCGGGAAAGCGCAAGGTGGGCACCAATGCGGTCCCGCTACTCTCTCCGGCTGACGATCTTGCTTTACTGCTCATAAGCGCTCAGCCCCGAAATCTCGCGCCCACTGGCCCGCTTCAGCAGCAGCGGCATCAGGTCGGCCATCAGGTCCAGTTCCTTGACCCGCCGCGTCTTCCAATTCAGGCCAAGGGGTTCCATCAGATCGGTGAGCTGTTCGCCGTCAAAGATCATGCGTTGCAGGATGGTGTCGACAAAGTCTTGCAGCGCCTCGGTCGTCAGGCCGTGCCTGTCCGCTATGTCCGCCAGTTCCGCCGCGTTCTTCTCCGCCTTGAAGCGGCTGTAGCCGTCGCGGATGGCCCTTTCGCTGAGCCCCTCGCCCGCCTTGAGGGTCTTGATATAGGCCGCGATATCCTCGCGCTCGTCCATGAACTTGGCGTCGGACTGGATCAGGCCGATCAGCTCCTCGCGGCTCATCTTCTGCTTGCCGGGCGTCGCCTCGGAATAGCGGGCGATCAGGCCCATGATGTAGTCATAGTCGATCACGGCCGAGGCGAAGAGGACGAACTCGAAGTCCAGTTGGTCGGCGTCCTGGCTCGGCTTGCCATCGGCGGGATCGATGCCCTTGCCTTGCTGGGCCCTCAAGCGTTGGGCCGTTTCGAGATAGGCACCGCGGAAGCCCAAGAGGTTGTCGCGCGGCAGGACCTGTTCGATGTCACTGCGGTTTTCGTCAGTGAGGTCAGTGTACTGATCAAGCTGGGTCTTGAGCCGTTGAACCTCTTTGAAATGCTCGATAAACGACGCACGCGCCGCGTCGCCCTTGAGGTTGGGAACGGCTTCGGGGGCACAATCCAGGCCTTGGGACTTCATGAAGGCGTCGAGCTTCTGCACCGCGCTTTCCAGTTTCTGGATAACCACGGGGGCCTTGTCTACCAACCAGATTTCGCGGGCCTTTTCGGCAGCGGCTTCACCTGAGAACAGCGCGATGGCGGCATCGACCGCGCCCTGTTGCTGGCGGAAGTCGAGGATGTTGCCATAGGGTTTGGTGGCGTTCAGCACCCGGTTCGTGCGCGAGAAGGCCTGGATCAGGCCATGATGCTTCAGGTTCTTGTCGACGTAGAGGGTGTTCAGGAACTTGGAGTCAAAACCGGTCAGCAACATGTCGACGACAATCGCGATGTCGATCTTGTGCTGTGGCTGATTGGGATAAGCCGTTTTCAGGTCGGTATCCGGCCATTGCTGGTCTTTGATGCGCTTCTGCACATCCTGATAGTACAGGTCGAATTCGCCGATCTTGTGGTTGGTGCCGTAGTGGGCGTTGTAGTCGGCGAGGATGGCCTTAAGCGCCTCCTTCTTCTTATCGGGTTCGACCGCGTTGTCTTCCTTCTCCTGCGGCAGGTCCTCCTGGATCTGCCTTACGTCCGGATTGCCCTCGGCGGGCGGGGAGAAAACGCAGGCGATGTTCAGTGGTTGGAAGCTGGGATCGGCAGCCAACTTCTCAGCCTGCATGGTCTTGAAGAGTGCGTGATATTCGATGGCGTCATTGATCGACGATGTGGCAAGCAGGGCGTTGAAACGACGCTGACCGGTGGCTTGGTCATGCTTGGCGAGGATCGCCTCGATCACGGCCCGTTTCGCCAGAGGTTCGCCCGGCTTGGGCAGGGTTTTGCCCTGTGGCTTGAAGTAATCGACATGGAACCGCAGGACGTTGCCGTCCTCGATGGCGTGGGTGATCGTGTAGGTGTGAAGGCGCTGCTGGAAGAGGTCTTCCGTCGTCTTCATGCTGGCTTGGGTGTCTTCGATCTTCTGCTGGGCGGCATTTTGGTCGAAGATGGGCGTTCCCGTAAAGCCGAAGAGTTGGGCACGCGGGAAGAACTCCTTGATGGCCCTATGGTTCTCGCCGAACTGGGAACGGTGGCATTCGTCAAAGATGAAGGCGATACGCTTGTCGCGCAGGGGCTCCAACTGTTCCTTGAAGCTCTTCTTGCCGTCCTTCTTCTGCTGCTTGTTGCGCTTGCTGTTTTCGTCCAGTGCGAGCCCAAGCTTCTGGATCGTACAGACGATAACCTTGTCGGCGTAATCATCCGAAACAAGACGGCGAACAAGGGAAGCGGTGTTGGTGTTTTCCTCGACGCATCCTTCCTGAAACTTGTTGAACTCCTCGCGCGTCTGTCGATCGAGGTCCTTGCGGTCCACAACAAAGAGGCACTTCTCAATGTCGGGATTGTCCTTCAAAAGCGTTGACGCTTTGAAGGACGTAAGCGTCTTGCCGCTGCCAGTCGTGTGCCAGATGTAGCCATTGCCGCAGTCTTGGGCGATGGAGTCGACAATCGCTTTCACCGCATAGACTTGATACGGCCGCATCATCAGGAGCTTTTGCTCGCTTGCCACAAGAACCATGTAGCGGCTGATCGTCTGGCCGAGGGTGCATTTTGCGAGAAACGTTTCGGCGAAGCTGTCGAGATGCACAATCTTCTTGTTTTCGACATCCGCAAATTCATAGACCGGCAGAAAGCGCTCGTCGGCATTGAAGGAAAAATGGCGGGTGTTATTGTTCGCGAAATAGAAAGTCCGATCGCGATTACTCACGATAAAGAGCTGCAGAAAGCACAGAATGGTCCTAGTGTAGCCGTTGCCGGGGTCGTTCTTGTAATCGACGATCTGCTCCATGGCACGACGCGGGCTTATGCCGAGTGTCTTAAGCTCTATCTGAACGACCGGCACGCCGTTGATCAAAAGTATGACATCATAGCGATGGTGGCTATTGTCTGTGTTGATTCGGAGCTGGTTGACTACCTCAAAGGAATTCTTGCACCAGTCCTTGATGTTAACGAGCGTGTAGTTCAGCGGCGTGCCGTCATCGCGCGTGAAGTTGTTCCGCTCGCGAAGGATACGAGCTGATGTGAAAACGTCTGCGGTAACGACTTCATCGAGCAACCGCTGAAATTCGCCGTCAGTGAGCGTGACACGATTTAGCTGTTCGAACTTCTGCCTGAAGTTCTCTTCCAGCTTTGCTCGATCACGAATATCGGGTCGATACTCATATTTGAGATCGCGGAGCTTTGCGACCAGATCCTCTTCAAGATCGCGCTCTGCTTTGCTCATGGTCGTTTCAGCAGTCATCGTATGATCATGCCCATCGACCGCATCACGTTTCTCGTTCTGATGTGGAAAGCTTCGTTACGCCCGAAATCTTGACGTAAGGGACCTTCAATCACTTCTTTACAACTTAACAGCTTAATCACTCATCCGCCCCATTGGTCTTATTGTTGGGGCTGCTTTTTTGGCCCACTTCAATACCCTTCAAACGATCGTACTCTTCGATTGCCATGACCACAACGACGGGTCTGCCGTGCTTTGCAACCGCGACCGGTTCAGTCCGAGCCAGATCGATCAGGCGGCCGAAGCCGTACTTGGCGTCTTTCGCGCTTAGAGTATGCATGCTGCTCCCCGCCTAAGCTCTTGGATACTTTTGGCCATTTTGGCCGATCTTTGCAACATGTGCTATTCGGAAAGGAGCCTGAGCCCCTGGCTCGAGTAGTGGACATAGAACAGCCATGAAAAAGGTTCTTTAGGTCAATAGATTGGTCGGTCTTGTTCACGCTACACGGCCGGTGGCTCGAGCCCGCTGAAAGTATCGAAGCGTGTGTATGGTCAACGCATGATCTCAAGTTGAACATATTGCGATGACATGCTGGCCTGCAATCGTCTTCGGGATCACTGATCCCCCACCACCTCATCAGCGAACCATCGCCCCTTCTGCACCCGCTTGCCCAAGGTCTCGACAAATCCGTCGAACCGTTCCCGCCCTTTGGCCTGCGCCGCGGCCTGCTGCTCAGGCGCAATCGGCGGGGTGATGGTGAGCCAGAAGCGGACGAAGAGCGCGAGGGTCTCGGTCGTGATCCGCTGGTCTCGTTCGAGGCGGGCGACTTGGCGGGAGAGGCGATCGAGGCGGCGCGTTAGGGCGGCCTCCTGCATGTCGGCGTGATCGGGTGAGAGGAAGGATTCGACCGCCGCCTCGACGAATGCCGAGCGGGTCACGCGTTTCCGGTCGGCGATGTCATTGATCCGCCCGATGAGTTCGGCTGGCAGGGACAGATTGAGACGGTCGCGCATGGATGTGCCCTCAGAGATCGATGCCGTCATTGCGGTCGAGGGAAGCCTGCCGGGCCACCTGCCCCATTTGCTTGCGTAGGGCCTGCCGTTGTCGTGCAGCTTCCTCCGTTTCGTCGTCGAGCATCATCTCGAATTCACGTGCCGATTCGGCGGTCTTTTCAGGGGCTACGGCCACATGCTCAGCCAACTCCGGTTCCCGACGCAGGCCTGCGTTCGCCTCATCAGCTTCACCCGACGGCACCGATGCGCACGAGGGTGTATCGGTTTTGATGGTCGGGAAAGATGACCATGGATCATCCTGCATCATCGGCATGCCTTGCTGCGGTTCTGGCGGCGGCACCATGCGATCGACGAACCGCCTGTCCTCGAAATACCGCGCCTTCTTCGCCCGGATCGGCGGGGAACCTGCAACCATGACGATTTCATCGTCGGGCGGGAGCTGCATGATCTCGCCCGGCGTCAGCAGCTGGCGCGCCGTCTCGGAGCGCGAGACCATGAGGTGACCCAGCCAGGGCGCCAGCCGGTGGCCGGCGTAGTTCCTCATCGCCTTCATCTCGGTTGCCGTTCCAAGCGCATCCGAGACACGCTTGGCGGTCCTTTCGTCATTGGTCGCGAAACTCACGCGGACATGGCAGTTGTCGAGGATGGCGTTGTTCTGGCCATAGGCCTTCTCGATTTGGTTGAGCGACTGGGCGATCAGGAAGCTCTTGATCCCGTAGCCCGCCATGAAGGCCAGCGCGCTTTCGAAGAAATCGAGCCGCCCGAGTGCGGGGAATTCGTCGAGCATCATGAGCACGCGATGACGGCGGCGCGTGTCCTTCAGATCCTCGGTCAGACGGCGACCGATCTGGTTCAGCACGAGCCGGATCAGCGGCTTGGTGCGCGAGATGTCCGAGGGCGGCACGACGAGGTAGAGGGTCGTCGGGTGTTCTGCCCCGATCAGATCGTCGATCCGCCAGTCGCAGCGCCTGGTCACATGGGCGACAACCGGGTCGCGGTAGAGGCCGAGGAAAGACATGGCCGTCGAGAGAACCCCTGAGCGTTCGTTGTCGGACTTGTTCAGAAGCTCCCGCGCGGTCGAGGCAATGACCGGATGCGGGCCGGCCTCTCCCAGATGACGCGCCGCCATCATGGCTTCGAGCGTTTTCTCGATCGGACGGCGCGGGTCGGACAGGAAACCGGCAACGCCGGCCAGGGTCTTGTCCGGTTCGGCATAAAGCACATGCAGGATCGCGCCGACCAACAACGAGTGCGAGGTTTTTTCCCAATGGTTGCGCTTCTCCAGAGAGCCTTCGGGATCGACAAGCACATCGGCCACGTTCTGGACATCGCGAACCTCCCACTCACCTCGACGCACTTCGAGCAACGGATTATAGGCGGCAGAGGTCATGCTGGTCGGATCGAAACGCAGCACCCGGCCATGGCGCGCGCGGAACCCGGCCGTCAGGTCCCAGTTCTCGCCCTTGATGTCGTGCACGATGGCGGAGCCCGGCCAGGTCAGGAGCGACGGGACAACAAGGCCCACGCCCTTTCCTGACCGGGTCGGCGCGAAGCAGAGTACATGCTCCGGCCCGTCATGGCGCAGGTAGTGCTGATCCAGCTTGCCCAGCACGACACCATCGGAACCCAGCAGCCCGGCGGCCTCGACTTCGGCCCTGTTCGCCCAACGGGCAGTACCATAGGTATCGACGTCGGCGGCCTCGCGCGCCCGGATCACGGACATGGTTATGGCGACAGCGATGGAAATGAACCCGCCCGAGGCCGCGATCGCGCCGCCCTCCCAGAACACCGTGCGCGCATAGGCATCGTAGAAGTACCACCACCAGAAGAAGGCGGGCGGCGGGTAGATCGGCATGCCGAAGGCCTCGAACCACGGGCTGCCCAGCTGCGCCTGAAACCCCAAGCGCCAGGCCACCCATTGCGTCGCGCCCCAAGTCGTCGTGAGCACGATCAGGAAGACGGCGAGGATCTGGCCCCAGAGGATTTTCGTAGCGGTCATGGTCAGGGTCCTTTCGTCAGATTCCGAGCCCGCGCTTGCGCCCGAGGCTCCAGTCGATCCCACCGCCGCCGCGCGCGATCCCGGTGATGTGCTGGCCAAGACGGGGCTCGATCTCTCGGGACCAGGGGACGAGTTGGAAACTGCGACCGCCGTCAGGGCAGATACCCTCGATCATCGCGTAGCGGCCGGAGGACAGACGGAGTTGTCGGGTGTAGATGCCGGACACATGCTCACCGGACTTTGCCGGACGATGTGGCAAGCCTGTCTCGGCCTCGAGCGTGCGGCCCGTGGCGTCGAGCTCGCGCTGCCGCAGGGTCGCGAGGAGGTTGCGCTGGAAGATGATCCGCTGTCCCTGCCTGTGGGCCAGCCCTTCATCCATCAGATGCTCGGCGCGGGCATCGAGCGCCTCCCGGACCTCCGCCCCGAACCCACCCATCGCAAGCGGCATGCGGGAACGTTCGACCAGACGGTGATCGAGCCAGGTCGCGCCGAGCGCGGTGATCTGGCCTTGCAGGTCAAGATCGGACCGGTTAGCCAGGACAAGCGTCGGGCGCGGATCGTCCGGACTTCCGAAGCGGCGGACCTCGACGATGCCGCCAGACGCGGGCGTGTGCTCGAAGGCGTCCAGACCGCGAAACCGGACATGATGCGCGCGTCCGTCCGTGCCGTCGATCACGGCATAGGCGGCGCCTGTTTGTTCATCATGCAAGCCGGTCTCGACTAGCCGCCCGATGATCGGGTCCCCAGCCCCGCCGCCGTCGATAGCGAAGTCGGAGAAGCCGCGGTCCTGCCCGCGCTCGGCGAAGGCGCGGTGCATGGTTTTGATGATGTCGCCACGCTCGCCCAGATCGCGGAGCGTGCGTTCGGCCTCGAGTCCCAGCATCCATTCGCCGGGGCGGCCGTCGGAGGCGAGACCGAGTTTGCGAAGATGCTGAAGGCGGCCGATCATCAACCGGCGGATTTGCGGATCCTCAGGTCCGGGTGCTGAGGGCCGCAAATCAATGAAGCCGAGATCGTCGGCATGCTGGCGCAGCTCCCGGTCGAGGCGCGTCCAGCGTTCAGCCGTGACCTCCCGTTCGAGGGCATGCCGGATTTCGTGCTCCGGCTTGGGCCCGAGTTCCAGCGCGACCAGATCCTCAGCACGGGACCGCAGCCCGCTGCTGATGTGGTCGCGCGCGATGACGAGATCGCCGCCACGATCATCCACGCCGCGAACGATCAGATGCACATGCGGATTGTCGGTGTTCCAGTGGTCGACAGCGACCCAGTCGAGCCGCGTTCCGAGATCGGCCTCCATGCGGCGCGCGAGATCACGGGTGAAGCCGCGCAGGTCCTCCATCTCTGCGGCATCCTCGGGCGAGATGATGAAGCGGAAATGATGCCGGTCATCCTCGCATCGTGCTGCGAAGTCCGATCCATCCAGACCATCGGTCTCGGCATCGAAGAGCAGCCCCCTCGCCCCGTCCTGGCTGACGCCTTCGCGGCGCAGATAGGCGAGATGGGTCGAGAGCGGAGCCGCGCGATAGGCCCGGCCCTTGTGGCGGGCGATGCGGGCAGCGATCATGACCCGGCGCGATGACGAGAAAAGCCGCGATCTGCCAAATCGGTTTTGCCCGCGCCCAAAGCTAGAATGGCTTCGCTGTTTGCCGCCTGGCCGCGTCGAAACGTGACCTGCCTTGTGAGCAGCCCGCAGCACCTGGTCCACGAAGCCTTTCGGACGCGGGGAACGCGTGCTGCGGGGCTTTCCGGGCCTGATGCGGAAGTCTTGCTCGGGTTCGGTCATGCACAGCCCCATCCGAGGGCGGAAGTACCCCTGTGCATGCCGGAGCATTGAAATCGCAGGAAAAATCCTCGAAACCTGCACACGACCGACCGGCATGCACGCGAAAACGCCAGTCCTGTCAGGGACTTGCGGCATTCGTGGCATGCCCTTTTATCTTGCCCTTTTCTCTTCCCGCCCGTTGTCCGAGCGCGCCCTTCCGCCACGGTTGCGACATGGCCCTCCAGAGCCCGAGAAACCGCGATCGCGGTCATGGCCGTGTCTCCGCGCCGGGCCGGGCAACGAATAAGCCGGGATCTGGGGCGGCTGAACCCGTTTCAAGCGGCGGTCGCCCTGCATCCGGATTGCCGGCATTTCGCTGCGGACGCTCCGTCGATCTGTCGGTGAAGAGGGCCGCATCGCGCCAATCGGCGACGGTTTCGCGGCTCGGGAGCGGCGCAGTGCCGTCCAAGCGCGGAGCCAGCATCGCGACATAAGCGCGGGTCTCGGCGGGCAGCGGACGACCCTCCGAGAGGTATGCGTCATACCGGCCCGGCCCCGCATTGTAGGCGGCAAGCATTCCACCGACGGTGCCATAGCGATCGAGCATGGCGCGCAGATAGGCCGTGCCTGCAAGGATGTTGTCGCGCGAATCGAAAGGATCAGCGCCGAGACCGTGCTCCTGCCGCAAGACGGTCCATGTTCCGGGCATGACCTGCATAAGCCCCATGGCCCCGGCATGGCTGACCGCATGCGGATCGCCCGCGCTTTCGGCCTGCATCACGGCGCGAATCCAATGTTCCGGGATCGCAAAGCGCGCGGAGGCTTCGGCGATGGCGGCAGCATAAGGATCGCGGGCCGGATCACGGATGACGGCCGGAGTTTCGGCGAGAGCCGGACCACTGGTCGGTGTTGTCACGGCAAGGCCGGAAAGAAGGAAGGCAGCCCAGATTTGCGCGATGCAGGGTCGCTCGACCGTGATCCGGTTGCTGCGTTTCAAGCTGATCAGCGCCATCGCTCACGCCGCCCCGTTGCGCTTCGGCGGACGGGTCCACTGCAGCGACCAGACCGAACTTTCACCGTTGCGGAAGAGGTTGGCGCGGATGGGCTGCGCCAGCATCGGGTCATCGATGAGCACGGAGAAATACTCGCCGGCCTTCTCCCCGGTGCGCGCCCAGGCCGCGCCGATTTCACGGGCGAGGTCACCGTCTCCGTGCAAGAGGCGGTAGTCCGGGCCGTTCTCGGCCTCGGTCGCCTCGACCTTGTCGAGGGAGACCTCAAGTTCCAGTGTCAGCGTTCGGACATACCCCGCAAAGCCGGATTTCGTACGGGTGAATTCACCGATCTGGGGCATGGCGTGCCTCCTTTCTGTTGCGGTGTAGTGTGGGTTCTGGATGCGCCGGCTCTGCGGTGATGACGTCGTCGACGATCCAAAGTGGTGTCAGCCGGGCGGTGATCGTGGTAAGCGGCAACGGCCCGAAGTACCGCCCGTCCAGGCTGTCCGGCGCATCCGGGTTCACGAGGAAGACTTCGTCAGCTCCAAGTCGATGACAGCCCTGCCAGATGGGCAAAGCGCGGCCTACTCGGTCCTGCCCATGGGCCTCGCCGAGAAGACGATGATCGACGGTGACCCTGTCACCCGAGCGGCAGACCAAAGCGCCTTCGAGCGCCATGACATGCTTGAGCAGCGGCACGCCGCGCGGTAGGTACCCACGCGCATCGAGGTAGTCCGAAAGCGCTGGTGGCGGCCGAACCGCAACCAGATCTCCGACGGTCACTTGTTCAACCAGGTGCAACCGATAGAGACCTACTGGAACGCTCGCGCTGGCATTCCACAGTAAACGCGGCGACCATTGAACGATGACGGGAATGACGATCAGGGTGATCGACAGGACCGTCGTCCAGGCGATGGTGCGCCGCGCCTTCATAGCCCGAGACTCCGCCGCTTGAGCCAAGCCCGGTGCTGGAGACGGGTGTAGGGATGGGCCGCTTGCGCGGTGGTCAGGCGATTGTGGAGGTGTCGCCAGTAGTCCGGCGAGGCATCCGCCGGGTCGATACCGAGCACCTCCATCGCGTCGATGGCCTGCAAGACGCGTTCGACCTTGGGCCAGCCGTGGGTGGATAGCAGTAACGTGCCCCCCGGGCGCAGATAGGGCAGCGTCTGGATGGCGGTTCCGACTCTTGCCGCCTGCAGGACGTCGAAGAGCGAGAGGACCGTGCCATAGGCGTTGGCCGCCCAACGATTGACACCAAAGATGGCGCCCGGCGTGAAGCCGAAGCGGCGGCGGTGAGGACCAAGACGTTCTTCGCAGACCGGATCACCGAACCGGATCCACTGCTCGACCCGGCCTTCCTTCCACGTCAGTTCGACAAAGGTTAGGTCAGGATCGCGTCCATCTGTCTGCGCATCAAACTGGCGCGGTTGGGAGCGGACCGGGCTCATGTCTTCGCCCCCCTCGGCACGCCGATAGCCAGCTCAGGCACGTCCTCGCCAGGGCCGGATTTGAGGGGCTGAAAGCGTGCGCCCCCCGACTTGTCCCCAGCGAGCCGCGCGCAAGAAGAGTTAGATTCTATGTTAGACTCAAAGTTACGGGCACGAATTCTGCCGCCATTTGAAGAGGATGCGCCCGGTTCAGGTTCCCGATAGCACGAGGGTTCGGTTCCTGATGGCACGATACCGGGGGTTCCCGATGGCACGAGCCAATCCACAGCTTGTCCACAGGGCTCGAAGGCGAGCAATCGACGCCCCCGCGCCTCGATTTCGAGCGCCAGGCGATAGCCCGGCAAGGGCTGCCGGCGGATGATGTCCCGCAGCTCGAAGGCGAAGCGTTTGAAGGGAGAAAGGCTGCCGGATTTGACGTGGAGGTGCCGAAACTCGAACCGCCATCCTGCCCGTTGACGGCCACCATGCTTGCGCACCAGCCGATAGAGCCAGCGATCGAGGCCACTCGTCAGGTCGAAATACGCGCGGTCGATGGTGAGGATCAGCGCATCATCGAGCACCGCCCGGTAGAACCAGTCCGGCACGATCAGCTCGATCCCGTCCGGGCGGCTGCTCGCATCGGTCCGCTCCGTCCACTCGTTGATCCAGGAGAACCGGTGTCGACGCCCTTCGACGGGCTGGCGGATCGAGGTGCAGACCGTCGTCGACTGCAACCTGTCCAGCGCGGCCTTCAACCGATGATAATCCCGGGCCGACGTGCCGCGACCGATGAAGGTTAGGATCTGGTACGGCGTCGCCGCCATGAGCCGCGACGTACGCAACCCGGAATCGCGTGCCTCGACGATCTGGCTGGCGGCCCAGGTCAGAATATCCGCATCCCAGATCGTGGCCATCCCGTGGTCCGCCACGGCCTCGACACGGATTTCGACACCGCCCGCTGCGAACTCGATGGGTCGGGTGCGATGGCTCTTGGACAAGGAAAAGAAGGGATAGGACATGAGGTCCTGCGCGTCCCGCACCGCGAACTCGCCGGGGAGAGCGTGGAACAGATCGAGCTGGCCGCGTTCTGACGCATTGCGGGACATCTTGGACGCCTCGACCGGATCAGCGGAAGGCCCGGCCCGCGGGCGGGGTCGCGGTCAGCACATGGCGCTTCGCGGGTAGTACCCGGCCACCGCGCGGATCAGACGTCGAGGTCACAGCACCGCGCTGGACCCAGGCTTCGAGATCCTCGATCGAATAGACGACGCGTCCACCCAGCTTGTGATAGGCTGGACCCGTGCCATAGGTGCGGTGCTTCTCGAGGGTGCGCGCGGATAGGCTGAGGAACTGCGCGGCCTCCTTGGTCCGCAGATAGCGTGGCGGCAGGGGAGCGTGATCGGGTCGCATGGAAAGCCTCCGTGGGGTCCGTGAGGCCGCCGGACAAAGGCGGCTGGTTGCGGCCACGATGGCGAAGTGCGACAGGCTGGATGGAGTGCGAAGATGGGGGTGCGGTAATCGCACACTTGAAGAAGAGGTCGATTCGTCGACCATCTCTCGTGACTGTGAAACAGGAGAAAAGCGCTACAAGGCTTCGAACCCGCGGAATTGTTCCGTGAATATTTTGCGGTTGATTTTGTAAATCCGCGCGACTACAGTCTTCCAAAACAAGCGAGGCCCGAGCATGCCGATTCCAAGCGAAGCCAACGTGCGTCCCGTTCTGGACGAAATCCGCGAGCAGGTCGTTTCCGCGATCCGAGAGGCGTGGGAAGACTGGCTGGTCAGCGATCGCAACGGCGTCTGGCGATACAAACGTAGCCGCGCGAACTTTGTGTGGGAGCAGATCATCGAACGCGCGAACAATGCCCTCCTTGACCATGATGCTGTCCATGTGATCGACGGCCACGAGACAATGAAGTTCCTAGTGCGGGACACTGTTCTGTTTCGGTTCAAGAAAGCAGATGAGACGGGCCGCTCGTCGAATGTCGCTACGCAACTGGCGCTCGCTTTTCACGATCATGACGAGGACCTGTTCGGCTTGCCGGAGGTCCAACGCGTCGAGGTCGTGTACAAACTGAATCGTCTTGAAACGCAGATCGCCGACATCTGCGTCGTTGCCCGCAACGGCGATCAGATCGCTTGGGAATACAGCTTTCTGGATGCGGACGAGGCCACGGTTTCGTTGCCGATGCCCGAGCCGAAGCCCGAACGTCCCGCAGCGTCCATCGTCAAGCTCAAAGGCACCGCGGACGACCGCAAGAAGCGTCAAGACTGATGCCGGCCGATTTCAATCAGGACCTGCTGCGGATCGCGCGGCAGGCGCGGGGATGGAGTCAGACAGAGCTTTCCGCGCGCTCAGGAGTGTCACAGGCAAATCTTTCGAAACTTGAAAACGGGCTGATCGGCCCGACCGATGAAGTGTTGACGAGCGTCAGCGAAGCTTTGGGTTTTCCGGTCGATTTCTTCTTCCAGAACGACCGAGTCATCGGCCTGCCGATGAGCGTGCAATACCGGAAGCGGGCGAGTGTTGGGCAGAAGGCGATCGAGCGCCTGGAAGCTGAACTCAACATCAGGATTCTTCATATCCGAAGACTGCTCGATGCAGCGGAGCTGGAGCCGGAGTTGTCCCTTCCACGTCTGGATGTCGACGAATACGGTGGCGACCCCGAACGTATCGCGGATCTCATCAGGCGCACCTGGCTCGCACCTTCGGGACCGATCCGGGAACTTGTCGCATGGATAGAACGAGCAGGCTGCATCGTCGTCCATTGCGACTTCGCCGCGCTCAAGGTGGATGGCTTCACAGTTCAGATACCGGACATGCCACCGTGCATCTTCCTCAACCGCAACATGCCGGCTGATCGGCAGCGATTCAGCCTCGCGCACGAGCTTGGGCATGTTGTCATGCATCAGGTGCCGTCGCCGGACATGGAAGACGAGGCGAACGCGTTCGCGTCGGCGCTGCTTATGCCGGCGCGCGATATTCGCCCCCACCTTTCCAGCCGGCGCCTTACGATCCAGCACCTGGCCGCATTGAAACCTGTTTGGCGCGTGTCGATGGCGGCGCTTCTTTACCGAGCGAAAGAGATTGGGACGATTACCGGAAACCAAAGTCAGTATCTCTGGCGGCAAATGAGCTCGATGGGCTACCGCAAGACGGAGCCTCCCGAACTCGATCTCAAGGTCGAAATGCCAACAGTTCTCCCCGAGATTGTGAGGCTTCATCTCGAAGAGCTTGGCTACGGGGTGTCGGATCTCGCCCAAGCGCTACGCTCGAGTGAAGACGACTTGCGCGCGCTCCACCCGCTTCCAGGAACCACAACCCGCCTGCGAGTTGTGAAATAGACAAGGAAACGCGGACAAAAGTGGACTGTAAACGAGCGACTGAGCAGATTTGAACCGATCAGTACTTTGGCGCACCCGCGCCGTGGCAAATGACAGGCTTGATCCTGGATCATTTCAGGACCCGACGGCCAAGCAGCCCCAGGTAACCACCTTCAACCATCTTTCGGGCATCGCGCAGCAAGGCCATAACCGTGAAGCGCTCCGGCGCGCTTTGCCACTCGTCCCGGCTCACCCTAGACAGCCGAAAGACCACTTCAGCTATCTCGCGCTGCGACGCGCCGACCGCGCGCCCGTCAAACGCCTGCAACATACGCTTGGCGCGCAGTCGTTTCTGGCGGGTGAGGCGCTTGTCTGCAGGTACCTTTCGGCCATGCAGCCGCGCGAGCAAGCTGTAGACAGCCTCTAGACGGGCAAAGCCATCCTGATCGAGTGGGACGATCGCCACAAGCGCATCATCGTCGGGATCCGATTGCAGAACCTGCAGGCGACATTGCCCGCCAACGCCAAGAAGATGGTGGAGACCGTCATGGGCGTAACGGATGGTTCCTTCAGGCAGGATCGTCGGTTCCGCCGCGCCGCTCAGGACCTCCGGAACCCTCTGCAGCACGACCACCGAGGAATCGATCCGGGGGTCCCAGAGTGCGCAGGCCTTTGGAGCCGGGAGGCTGGGATCGGCCGCGAAATCGCAACCCCCATTTGTCGAGGAGCGCATCTTTCAGAGACGCGTCGTCCGGTGCGGCCTTGGAGAAGGTCGCATAGTCTTTCGCGTAGTGCTTGTTACGGCGCAGCCATTCCCATGCCAGATCAGATGCGCCAAGGCGCTCGACGTAGTCGTAATCGGCCGTGGAACGCCAGCCGGACCGATCCGACGGCATGACAAATCCCGTTCGCCAACATCTCTGAAATGCCGAAAACTATACACGTACTGATTGATTTTCAGGAGTCCGGCCCAGCGGCCATCGGCGGGTTTCGGCGTGACTCAGCCGTTCGGGCCGTCGCCCCCCTGCCGAAGCAATTCCCGATAGCCGTGCTCCGTCATCCAGCGGGCTCGCGCAAAGTGACTATCATAGACGCCCCTGCAGCGCTGGGGTTCCGCTTTCGGATCAAGGCCAAAGAGGATTTCCACCACCTCCCTCCAGTCGGCGCCTTCCTCGGCAGCATCGAACAGGCGGAGGTATAGGACCATGTGTAAACGATCGTACTCGGTCAGCGTGTCGCTGTCCGGCGGCGCATCCAGAAATGTCGTCTCGCTCTGTGCCATGTCCCTACAGGATCGCAGAAACGACCCCCCTTCCGAAGTTGCCTTTTCGTACAGGCGAGCGACCGAAACCCACGCCAACTGGTTACGATCACTTGGCCTTCTCCGCCTTGTTCAAGTCAATCAAGACGCCTTCACCCTTGTCCGAACGCAGAAGGGTGATGCCTGCATCCTCGAACACCCGGCGCACCTGATCCTCTGTCGACTCGTAGACGCGAAGATCCTTCTCGGACTCGAGCCTCTTCAGTGCGGTCAGTGATACCAGGGCCTTATCGGCTAGCTCCTGCTGCGTCCATCCCAGCAATGCGCGCGCGGCCCGTGATTGTCGGGCGGTGATCATGATGATCACCTCCCACCCAGCCATTCACACATGCCAGAACTACGACTTTTTTAGTCGCATTTCCGGTGGCTTGCCAGTGATCATCACGGTCAGCGGGCGTAACGGGCGCGGGATCCCGTGGGGGCTGACCGAAGCGCGACTCACTGCCTATCCGGTCGCTGCGCGCGGCGGGATGTCGCCGAATGATACGAATTGTGATCGGGGGCGGACAGGGCCATCGGAGAAACCCGGCGGCTCGCGCCGCCGGGTTTCGTTGCGGGGTCAGGACTGGTCGTCCTCATCGTCGATGAAGGAGGGCTCCTCGTCCTCGGTCTGCTTGGCCTTGGTCAGGAAGTCGACCGTCTCGGCGATGATCTCGCAGCCGTAGCGATCGACACCCGCGGCGTCGGTCCACTTGGTGTAGTGGATGCGGCCGCGGACCAGGAGCTTCATCCCCTTCTCGCAGTACTGCTGGACCGTCTTGCCGAGGCCGTTGAAGCAGGTGATGCGGTGCCATTCGGTGTCCTGGACGCGGTAGCCGTTCTCGTCGCGGACGAGCCGGCCTTCGGAATAGCGCGGGCGGGATGTGGCAAGGGTGAGGGTGGTGATCGAGGTGCCGCCCTGGGTGGTGCGGGTCTCGGGGGTCTGGCCGATGTTGCCAGCGAGGATGACGATGTTCTGCATGGTATGTCTCCGTTGCTTCATCCGGAGGGACCGTCCCTCCGATGAGGCCCGTCAAAGACCGCTGGACGTGGCCTGCACGGACGCCCCCGGTGTCCGCTCGACCCCCAAGGCGGGACGTGGCGCGGGCAGGCGTGGAACACGCCAACACGGGTCCCGCAGCGCGGGGTTGCTGGCCTCGGACGGACGGGCTTAGGGGATCAATCAGGAGGAGGGACAGGTCTTCTCGGGGGAGCGCCAACGGGGACGCAGTGCCGAACAATCTTCCTCGCGAATGGCTCCTTGGCCCCCAGATCAGGCACCCATCGACAATCGGCCTCGCGCGCCCACCATCGCTTGCCGCCGCTGCGCCGTGTTCGATGGCCAGAATCCGCAGCTTGAACCGAGCACGTCAGGCGCCGTTCGCCGCGCTCACTGGCAAAGGCCCGGCTGGTCCATAGTCATGCGAGAAGAGAGGGATGGTCCGGGTTTTGACCTGCGATCACGCAAGGACCGTCACAGCGCAGATTTCCACCGCGCCTGCGATCAACTGACGAGGGACGACCGCAACCAAGGGCTAAGGGTCGAGAAGCCCCTCGCCCAAGGTATTGAGGTTGATCATCGCCGCAACGGCGACGACCGCGCCGCAGCCGGCACAGAGAAGAGTCAGCAGGACACTTGGATCGAGCGCATGTTTCGCGACGCCATGGGCCAACGCGTAACCCGCCACGGCGGCGGGCACCGCAAAGAGGCCGAGCGCCCCGAGGCGCAAGAAGGGATTTCGAGCGAAACCGAGAATGGCGATTACGAGCGCGACGGACACCGCAGCCCCCGCTAGCCCGGCGAGGAAGGACAGGCCGAAACCGGCACCGCCCTCATGAACCTGCAGGAACGCGGCGATCCCGGCCATGACCGGCAGTGCGAAGACCGCAAAGCGGAAGGCAAGCACGCCAAGAGCGATGGACAGTGAGATGGCAAGAAGAACAAGCGACATGGACGCCTCCATTAGTCGGTGATTGAGGGGATCACGACAGGCTGCCCGAATGTGCGCACCGCCTGCGACTATGCTGCTTCGCCGGTTCTGCTCGTAAGATTATACCCCAAGGTTGTGTATTTCCCAAGCCTAAAAGAAATGGCCATCTATAATCCGAGCTGCGTCGGCACTCAGAGTGGGCCCCTCAAAAGTCTCAAGAAGCTTTCCATTGAAATGCTTTGCATACCAAGTCTTTTTCTCGTCCCTGTGCTTTGCGTATTTCTCCGATGACATCATCCCCCAGTGTTCCCAATACCACTTCTCACCGTTCCAAGTGACCGAGAAGTCGGGAAGGTACATCGTCCCGTCGGGCGCGATCAATGGCGTTTCATATTCAAAAGCGACACCACGCTCGTGAAGCAAGTTCGCAATGATCAGTTCAGACTTCGAACGGACCATGTCCCCACTTAGCGCTTCATGTATTTTTCCTTCTTCATACCAGTCCTTGCGGTGGACGAGTTCGTCTGGGACAGCGTGGAAGTATCCCTCGTAGAGTGAGGAGTTGATCAAAGCAGTCTGAGTGTTTTCAGGCCGCCTGGCCGATAACAGAGTCGAGATATCTCCCTGAACGAGAAGGGTACAGTGTCTAGTAGCGCGGGTCAGCGCCGTATAAATCAATTCAGATGATAGCGAGCGCGTTTTCGATTTTGGTACCAAAACATAGGTATGCTGAAATTCGCTGCCCTGCGCTTTGTGGACTGATATCGCATAGGCAAGCTCAAGGTTGCTTTCCACGCTTTCCGATCCGCCATTGGGGAGATCGCGCCCATAGGCAACTCCAAGGTGATCCTTTCTTGCAAACTTGACCTGAAACCGCTTCATTCGGAATCGGTTCTTCTTCACGTCAAACCCATGCTTCTGCACGAAGCCGATCTCACCGTTGAATATCTCTGACCGTTCTGATTTTCGGGTATTGAAGTTGTACGCCCAGATCGGATTGGATTTTGGCCTGTTCCGATATTGGATTACCTTATCAAAAAGCGTGATACCGTCCACAGCGCCAAACCAATTCATCGTCCCTCTTGCTACCCGCTGCTGAAGAGCTTCGTTCAGAGCTTCAACGCCGTGAAGCTCTGCGCGGTGCGGGGTGAGGACCTGGTACTTTTCCGGCATCCATTCAAACGCAGTTCGCCAGAGTTCGTAGGGCTTTTCCACATTCAGAGCCTGGCCGGTATGCGTAGACATGTCCATTTCGAGTTCTTTGATTAGTCGGTCTGCCAGCTTTGCGGGATCGTCCCAGTAGATGACGCGAAGGTCTGTATCAACATCGCCGCCTTTGTGAACGGAGGACAAGAGGGCCTCAGCCCGCGGTGAGGTTGCGTCTCCATCCTCACGCGCAGACGCACCTACGAACAGGTCAGCAAGGTCGAGTATGGCGGTGCCTTGCCCCGTAATGGCATTCCCCATTTGCCGGAGATTCTGATCGAGACGCGCAATACTTCCGTTGTCCTTTCGGTCGAGCCAGACAATTGTATCCGCGAACACTCGGCCTCTACCGATAGGCGGAAGCTGATTGGGATCACCAACTAGGATGAACCGGCGCACCTGTCGCCAATCGATTGCGCGAACCAAGCTAGCCATAAGCCCGAGATCGAGCATCGAGGCTTCGTCCACGATGATTGTGCCGCTGCCCTCGCGCTTTCCGCCGCTTCGCCTGAATGTCAGGTTGCTGTTCAGCCAGCCGCCCTTGGCCAGAAACGAGTGAACGGTCGAGGTTTCAACCCGGTCAATCCCGCGCTCATGAAGCTTGGCGCGTACGCGGTCCGAGGCTTTGCCGGTCGGTGCCATCACCGTAACAGGCGCGCCGTCTCCTTCGGTCTGACGAACGGCACGAATAATCGCACAAATAACGGTCGTCTTTCCGGTTCCAGCAGCGCCGGTGACGACCGTCAAGGGGCGGCGGAAGATCGCTTCACAGGCTTCTGCCTGGGCCGTCACAGCCTGTGTGTATTGCTCCCTTGCTTTGGCGAGAAGAGAGCTCTTTTTATCGAGAATTTCATTCTGCCAGTCGCTTTCGGAGAAGGGCCGCTGCAATTGGATTTCTGCGCGCCGAGATAGCTGGGTCAGTGCGTCTTCAATGTCTCTCTCATCGTCATGGACATTCTGCAAATAAAGCCACAACTTGTTGGATTCCTCACGCAACACCAGCGCTTCTTCGAGTGTCACGCGGTCGACCTCGAAGTATCTTTCCGTGAAGTGGGCGGTCTTCCACTTAGGCAGCTTCTGCAGGCGTGCATTCACTTCGGCGAGAATGCCGCCCGCAGCTCTGAAGGTCTGATTTGGCTCTCTTTTCAACTGCTCGACACAAAGCGCGCGGAAGCGCCTTGCATCGTCGTATTCCATGTCCGCAAGAGGCTCGCCTCCAAGTTCTGGTGAAGGCAGCACGCCGCGATCAATCGTCCCCCATGGGATCGTATCATCGGGGCTTTCGCCAACATATCTTTCCGAGAGAATGTAGGGGTTCTGCGCCGGGGCACTGCAATCGTCCGTCAGGCCATGCTCTGCCCGCAAGCGTTCGTCTTTGCTGACAATCCTTTGGATCTGATCGAGAGACAGTTCGAGCCGTGGCAGCACCTCCCTGAGGAGGGTCCTAGCATCGTCCGGCTTCAGCAACCACTGCCTTGCCAGCTTGGCCAGTGGCTTTCCCATGAGGCCATAGGGCGCCACCTCGAAATTATGATCCACAGCGTCAAAGAAGAGCTTGTGCGCTTCTTTTGACTTACCTTCTGCCATGAGACGCCGGGCATGGTCGGTCGCCTGATCGGCTCCAAGAAACCGCATGACGTTGAGTAGACCGGGGTACAAACCGCGCTTGTTCCAAAGCTCGGCAATGCAACCAAGAATCCAGCGCTCCCGCTCGTCCCAGTTCTCGCTTTCATCGCCGAGAGCCCTCAACTCTCGGATGGATCCGAGAAATTGCTCAAGCAGTCCAATAGCGTCATCGTTGGTTAGAAGTCGAGCGCCATACTTGCAAGTCCGCGGATTGTCCGGATAAACCACAAATCTATTGAGTGCCTCGGGGTCATCTCGATAAATGTGATATGGGAGACGCAACCCTTCGTCGGGGTACAGTGAGGTCACGTTGCGTCCCCAAATCATCCCTCCTGCAAATCTCTCGCTGATGTCATCGCTCACGTTGTCGTAAAGCAGGCGATCGGAGACGTTCTTGACCCGCGAAACTCCGACCAGCACATAGCGAGGATTTTCTTCCTCGCTGAAGGGGTTGGAATAGTTCGCATAGTAAAAGATCAAGCTGTTCGCAGCTTCAATGCTTGCGAAGAATGCGTCGGCGTTCTCGGAGCGCCGGTTGTTGTCCAGCTTCCCGTTCTCGTAGACATCTTCGCTATACATAGCCTCGTATGGCCATACACATGTTGTTGCCGGAGGAATGTCCCATTCGGCACGGCTTGCGCCATCGAAAAAGAACTCAGGTGGATTCGAATATCCACGTATTGTGTCCGACCCGAATGCGTTGGCACTATAAACGCAGGGTGGTAACTCAGAACTTTTTAAATCGGAGATCGGCTTTCCGGCATTTGCCACTTCCTGATCAATCTGTCGCTCACGGGCAATAACATCGCCAGGGTAGGACTGGCATCCTACACAGTAACTGTTTAGTTCTGGATGTTCGCAAATGCGGCCGTCCCAACCGTTGTCATGCCAAGCAATTCGCGCGGTCAAATGAACAGTCATGGTTTCTCTTTCGTCATGCAGAACAGGTTCTTCGAGTTTTGACAAATCTTCGACCGAAGACACTTAGATATATTTTGAGGATGTCTCCCGTTCACCGGCGACGCCGCGTGGCGTTTCCCGCGTACTTTTTGTCGCCTTCTTCGCGATGGGAGTCGACTTACAATGTCCTTCATAGCTTTACGGAAGACTAGACGATGATCTCGGTCAAGCGTTCGTTCTTCGACGTTGCGGATCTGTTCGTGTTCCGACGCTGTGAGACAAGAGTCGCTTCAGAGAAAGGGCGGCGCTCACGCGCCGCTGTCATGCTTCAGGACCGGAATGCCCAGCTTGCGAGCCTTGTCCGAGAGGTTCTCCTGGATCCCGGTGCCGGGAAAGACCAGTACACCGATCGGCATCACATTCAGCATCGCGTCATTGCGCTTGAACGGGGCCGAGCGGCCGTGCTTGGTCCAGTCGGGCCGGAAGGCGACCTGGGGCACCTTGCGGTGATCAGCCCAGCGGGAGGCGATGAGCTCCGCGCCCTTGGGTGAGCCTCCGTGGAGCAGCACCATGTCCGGGTGCTTGGCATGGACCTGGTCGAGCCGCGCCCAGATCAGGCGGTGATCGTTGAAATCCGCCCCGCCGGTCACGGCCACCTTGGGACCTTCGGGCAAAAGCAGCTGCGCCTCGGCCCGTCGGCGGGCAGCGAGGAAATCCCGGCTGTCGATCATTGCGGCGGTCAGGTTGCGATGGCTGACGCGCGAGCCGGTCCGGGGATGCCAGGGTTTGCCGAGGTGATGATCGAAGCCCTCGGCGGCGAGGTCGCGAAAGAGTTCCAGCGCCGCGCGCCGTTCCACCATGCTCTGCCCCTCCGCCACCAGGCGTTCAAGTTCGAGGGATTTGACCTCGGAGCCGTCCTGTTCTCGCTGGAGGCGGCGTTGCGCCTGTTCGTTGTCGTCGAGTTGCCGCTCGGCCCGCGTCAGCGCTCGGTGGAAGAGGTTGACCGCGCCCCAGAGCAGTTCGTCGAGATCGGGCTCAAGCCGCGTGTCACCCAGCGTCGCGACGAGGGCGTCGAGGATATCGGCGACGGCGCCGGCGATCTGGCTGCCCTCGGGCAAGGGGCGCGGGTCGGGTTCATCCTCGTAGGGGCGCCAGCCGTAGACCTGGAGTTCGGTCAGGACATGGGCGGTCGAGGACGTGCTGTGATGCGGCTCGTGGGCATCGGTTTCGGGATCGTGGGTCATCTGCGGGTTCCTTCCTTGGGGGAGCCGCGCGCCACACGCGGCCTTCGTGGCAGGAACGCGCCCACGGGCGGGGCGGCCGGGCAGCCCGAGCCTTTCGCGAGGGCCTTGATGGCCAAGCCCGGCTATTTTGCCTCGCGATGCAAAGCGCCCCGCAGAGGCGCGGCGGAAAATAGCCGGAGCGCGGCCATTGCCGGGCCGTCCCTCTTGTGGGCCCCCTGCCCTCTGAGAAGGCCGTGCGCGCCGGCCTTTCCCGTGGATGGGACCCCGCGCGGCAAACCCCTCCGAAAGCAATGCTGCGAGCCGTGCAGCGCCAGCCGGATTGCCGCCCTGTCACACCGGCACGAACTGCGCGGCGTCCTCGGCGTGGAGATGAAGCCGCAACCGCGCTTGCAAGGCCGCCAGCCCATAGCGCCGGAGATCGTCGTTGAAGTCGCCCAGTCGAGGCGTGAGGGTCATCGCCTCTATCCCGGCCTCGGCTGCACACACCTCTAGTCGATCCCTCGCCGCCGCGCCTGCGGGATCACGGTCGCGCAACACGTAGAGTCGCCGCAGACCAGCGGGGAACCGGATGGCGGCCAGGTGGCCCGACGAGAGCGCCGCGAGGGCGGGCATTTCCGGCAGGGCCGAACGTACGGAGAGAACCGTCTCGATCCCCTCGCCCGCGATGAGCACGTCACCCGGCGCACCGAACCGCACCCCGTTCCCAAGCAACGCCCCCATCGCGCGCCGCGGTGTGTCGATATCGGCCTTGGCGCTCCCATCCGGGCGCAGCCAGGTGCGATGGGTCCCGGTATGGCGGCCCTCGAGATCGGTGATGGCAGCGAGCATGGCCGGAAGCCGCGCAACCGACCCGCCACCCTCGGGCCGATAGTAGCAGGCGGGATGGAACCGCAGGCTTGGCATTTGGTCGAAACCGCTGATCCCCCGCCCGCGCAGATAGGTTTCAGCTGGTGTCCCGCGCAGCCGCACTCCCATTGCGAACAGACGCCGCGCCGCTTCCTGAGATCCTGTGGATGCTGGTCGCTGTGACCGTGTAGACTGCTGTCGATCCGGGTCGGGCAATGGCAGGCTCAAGAAGCGTCGGGCCTCGTCGGCGACGTCCTTGAAGTCGATCAATCCGCAGGTTTCGCGGATGACATCGAGCAGGTCCCCATGCTCGGACGTGGCCGCATCAGTCCATTTTCCGGCAGCACGGGTGCCGGTGGCTGGCCCGGACAAGCGTACGAACATGGACCGCCCAGCGGTGTTCCGAACATCACCCACCAGCCAGTAGTGGCCCTGCTTCCGCCCGTTCGAGAGATAATGCCGGCACACCGCCTCGGCATTTTCGGCAAGCTGGCGCGAGAGATCGGCGGCGGAGCTTGTCATGTCGATCTCCTTCAGGCTTGGACGAAATCAGGGGCCCGCCATGACTGACGCGCCCCTGTGTTAGGAACCTGGGTGGAAGGTCCCGACCTGCTCGAAGATCACTCGGCGGCAGTCCGGGCGAAGTCGTCACCGGCGACGGGATCATCTTCTCCCGAGGGTTCGGAATCTCCGATAGCCGTTTCGCTGCCGTCTTCCGCCGTTTGCGCTTCGCCGCTGTCGGGATCGTCGTCCGAAGGGGCTCCATCGGCGATGTCCGCGTTGTCGATCAACTCGATCTCCGGTGCGTCCTCTTCCGGCAGTGGCAGCGTGCGCAGTGAGTCCGGCAGCCAACCGGTGCCGACGAGCAGGTCCTCGGCGGCGGTCACCATTTCCGCCTTCTTCAGCCCGGCGATCCGGTCAGCGGCGGCCTCGCCCTTCGCCTCGCGCACGGCTTCGAGGATGCGCGCCTTGGTCACGCGGCCGAGATAGCTGTCACCCGTCGCCGTCCAGCCCGCCTTGGCCATGTCGAGCCCGACGGTTCCGGCCAGCACATCCGCATGCGCGATGGCGCGCGGGCGGCGCTGGTAGGGATCGTTGACGGCATTGACGGTCGTCGCCACGCAATGGGCGAAGAGCGCCTCGCGGCTGCAGCTGTCGAACTCGGTCAGGGCCTCCCAGAGGTCCTCCGGCGCTTTCGGCAGGTTGCGCGCCCAGGTCTCGTGGCGCTGGTCGATGGCCTGCGCATAGCCCGTGTCGCCGAGGCCCGGCACCTGCGATCCGAACCCCGCGTTGCGCGGTTCGATCTCGATGCAGCTGTCGACCGCGTAGCGGTAGAAGAGCCGAAGGACCATCGCGTGCAGCGCCGCGAGGACGGCGACCTGCGGGTCCTGGGCCAGAGCATTGCGCAGTGCCAGGGTCCGATGGGCCGTCAGTTCCATGACGAGGCGGTCGGAGAGCGGTTTGAGGCCCTCGTCTTCTTCCTCCTCGTCCGCGGTAGGCCGTACGACATCATCGGTGTCCCCGACAGAACCCGCTTCCGGTGCGACCTCCCCGATATCCTCCACTTCCTCGACCGGCTCATCTTCGGTCCGCACGTAGCCGCGCTCAACCCGCAGCCGCCCGGAACTGTCGATGCTGACGAAGGCTCCGGCCAGCGCGAGGTCCTCAGCATCGAACCGGATCGGACGCGCCTCAAACGCCTCCATCGCCTCCTCGATCTCGCCCAACCGGGTATCGACCTCGTCGGGCAACTCGTCGGCCTCCGCATGCTCGGCCTCGAGCGCATCGTATTCGGCCTTCAGCGCTTGATAGCTGGTAGCCTCCTCACAGGTCATCGGCACCGCCTCGCCATGAACCCGACGCATCCCGAAGGTGTGGCCGTAGGGGAATTCGGTATCGACCTCGACCCATTTCCAGCCCTCGGCGCGGATCGCTTCGGCCTCTTCGGCCAGTTTCTCGCGCACCATCACGTCGAGCAGCGCGGCATCCTGCAGCCAGCCGCCGTCGTCCTGCTGGAACAGGTCGCGCAGGATCGCGCCCCCAGTCTCGACGTAATCGTCGAGCCCGACGAACTGCGCCCGCTTGTCCGAGGCCCGCACCGCACCCTCGGTCAGCATCCGGCGGATCTCGTAAGGCTGCCGCGAATAGTGCCGCTGCAGCGCCTCCCAGACCTGCACCTGCCGCGCATGGTCGGGGTTGACCGTGAAGGCCATGAGTTGGTCGAGCGTCATCTCCTCCTCGGCATAGGCGTCGAGCAGCGACGGTGCGATCGCGGCGAGCTTCAGCCGCTGCTTGACCACGCTGGCCGAGACGAAGAAGGCGGCGGCGATCTCCTCCTCTGTGCGACCTTTCTCGCGCATCGCCTGGAAGGCGCGGAACTGGTCGAGCGGATGCAGTGGCGCGCGCTGGACGTTCTCGGCGAGGCTGTCCTCCTCGGCGAGCCCGTCGGTGCGCACGATGCAGGGGACAAGTGCTGTCTTATTCATGCGCTTCTGCTTCACGAGCAGCTCGAGCGCCCGGAACCGCCGCCCACCGGCGGGGATCGTGTACATGCCGCTCTCGTCCAGCACGGGCCGCACGGTGATGGAACTCAGCAGCGTGCGTCGCGCGATGTCCTCGGCCAGTTCCTCGATCGACACGCCCGCCTTGACGTGGCGCACGTTCGAGTGGCTGAGCATCAGCTTGTTGAAGGGGATGTCGCGCGAGGCGCTGAGGGTGATTTTCTGTTGCTTGGTCATCGGGATATCTCCGCGACAGGCCAGCCGGGAGCCTCTCTCCCGACCTCCAAACCCGTCACGGAAAACCCGGCACCCCTCTCACTCTCAGTCGCTAGACCGTCGGTGCTGCCAGGTCCTTGACCAAAAAGGGCAATAACCCGCACTCTACGCGCACGACGGCTCAGGCTTTCATGCTCATTTTAGGATATCTTATGCACAACATACTGTATTTTCCTCATTACACACCAAGCACAGCACGCCTTAGGTCGCTGTTGCTGTTCTACGATGAACTGCGAACAATAGTGCCGCATGTCGATCAATCTCACGTAGCCAATAGAGAACATGTGGCTGAACTCGTCGATGTTGGCTGTAAAATCGATTTCTTCGACCCGTCTTACCGCTACTCAGATTGGGTTGACGATGAGGAAGTAGGCAAAGTTTTTGATCGGCTTGTTGCGCAATGTTCAAAGAAGGCGACGAAAAAATGGAAATTTTACAAAATACGATTTGATGAGTGGGGTGTCGCCGATTGGGATCAGGAAGACGAAATCAACGAATTCGTTCGAAGTGGTTGGTCTATGATCGCCGCTCAGAAGATTCCGGAATCGAAACTCGAAGAGTTACGTCATAAGCGGGTCGCAATACCCATGCGGATGTACCGAAACCCAGAAACCGGGCAGGTGGTTGAGGAAAACCCTGTCCTCATGTACCCGGAGATCGGCGATTTCATATTGGCACGACTCGCGAGAGAAATTTCGCAGCAAGAACGAGTGCCTGCCGTGACGTTTGAAAATAAAGACTTCTGCAATCAGGCGTACTCTCCGTCGCGAGGACGGTCAGAAAGCCACGCGCTCTTGATGTCTGCGGTGGTTTCATTATCCATCCCTAGCGACATCGTTGAAATGAGGTCTGGAGAGTACGCAGAAGTACGTGCATCTTATGCACCGGCCCGTTTAAAAATTGAAACTATGGTCAGAGAAATTACAGAGAACTATAGGCTCGAGAGCATTTCCGACTTTGATCATCTTGGGAGCGCAGTTTCGGACGCTGCGTCGGATATCGAGCGCCGAGTTCAGGCGGCGTTGAATGAACGGCGTACATTGCGTCATCGTGCATATCAAGTTCTGAATCAGAATGTCATATGGGGCGTAGGAGGAGCACTCGCTGGGTACTTGACCGGCGGTGCATTAGGTGCCGCTGCAGGAGGAATAATTTCTCCGTTGGCAGCGGATTTGGCAAACAAGTTGGCCCCTCCAAAAACAGGATACGAAATGGTTGAGACGCTAGCCTCGATCCGCGGCTCCATTGATCGCGGGGTGAAACGCAGCCGAGTTTCACTTCCATCTTACATGATCTAGCGACTTAAATGCCATAATGCAGAATTCTGACCGTCGGTGGCGTCGGTTGCTTGCACCGCCGCCGGGCGTTCGGCGCTACATCGCCTTCTCGAGAAGCCCCTTCGCCTTCCCCTCCATCACCAGCCGCGCGTCCTGCTGTGGCTTCGACCGAGCAACTGCGGTGATCCCCTGCACGAAGTCGAAGACGCTCTCTGGCGGGCGGCCTTCCTCGGCCAGCACCGTCTCGACGATCCGCCCCGTCTCCGCCTTCGAGAACCCGCGTTTGCGAAGGAAGTCCTGACGGTCCTCGTCCGACCGCGCAACGATCTTCTCCCGCGCCGCGCGGATGCCGTCGATAAACGGCGCGGGAGAGGACTCCGCGAAGCGGCTAAGCGCCGGGGCGGCCTCATGTGCGAACCGGGAGGCGGCGTATTTCGAGTGCCGGATCGTGATCTCCTGGAAATCCTCGACGCCCCAGAGGTTGCGGTTCTGGCAGACCGCGCGCAGGTAGAAGCTGGCGATGCCGAGGGTCTTCGCGCCTACCTCCGAATTCCAGCAATAGAACCCCCGGAAATAGAGGTCGGTCGAGCCGTCAGGCAGCAGCCCCGCCTCGATAGGATTGAGGTCGTCGACAAGGAACAGGAACACGTCGCGGTCGGAGGCGTAGAGCGTTGTCGTCTCCTTCGTCACGTCGACGCGCGGGTTGTAGATACCGGTCGACCAGTCGAGCACGCCGGGGACCTTCCAGCGGGTGTCGCCGGTGCCGTTGCCCGCGATCCGCTGCACGGCGGAAACTAGTTCATGGTCGTAGATGCGCCCATAGTCGGGGCCGGTAACAGCGCGCAGTTCGGTGCGACCGTTCGCGACCTCCATTGTCTTGATTTGCTCGGCCCGGTGGTTCGCTAGTCCGTATTGCAGGTTGATGCCCGCCAGCGGTGCGGGTAGTTGCCGCAGATAGGCCGCGGGCGCGCCGACGAGGCTCGAGAGCTGGCCGAAGGACCAATGTGTCGGTGCGATGGGTTCATCCGCGCCGGGCAGGACCAGCCCAAGCCTCTCGGGGTCGTCGCGATGCGCCTCGACCCGGATCGCTGCGCTCTCCACCGTTCGCGTCCGGCTCCGCTCCGCCCGGCCCTTGACCGAAGCGAACAGATCGTCGAGCGACAGATACCGCTCGTCATCCGGCCGCGAGAACCACTCCGACGACACGCGATCCACATTCTCTCCGCGCGACACATCCACCTTGTAGCCGCCGCTCATGTCACGCCCGGCATCGATAATTTCGGTATTCATTGGGAAACCTCCGCGACGGACGCCGGAAGCCTCTCCTCCAGCCCTCAACCCGTCACGGCCCTCCCTGCCCGCCTCTGGCTCTCGGAAACCCGGTGAACGTCCGCAGGAAGTCCGCCGATTTGATCGCATTCTGTCCTATTTATTCGCCCCCTTCTGCCACCGATTGCCGCCCTTTTCACGATCAAGGTCCCTGATCACACCAAACACCGCCGCTCGCTCGCATTGATGGACAACGTGGCTGAGGTCAGGATGCGGAGCAGAGAAACCACCGAGACTGACCGATGAACACGCTTTTTCTCCTGATGGCTCAATATGATGGCCGCGCGGTCGTGCCGGTCGATGCGGTCTGCAAAGACTACTTTTCCCATCTGACCTTGCCGAAGTTTCTCAGGAAAGTCAGTTCCGGTGAAATCGATCTGCCCTTGGTGCGATCGGAGCGCAGCCAGAAGAGCGCGAAGGGCGTCCACCTTTCGGATCTCGCCACCTATCTCGACAAGCGTCGCGAGGTCGCGCTGTACGAGCGGGACGCCTTCAAGTAGTCATCTTCGGCTCTTCAGAGGAGGCTCGTCCTGTGGCCCAAAATACCCACTGGAAGTAATCTGGCGAGGGGTTTTGTCACCGCATCGATCCATCCTATCCAGCTGGCTAAAGCTTCGCCGGTCAAAAACTGGGCAAAACCTTTCCAGCCCGATCCCAACCCTCTGAAATTAAATTCGAAAACGGGGCCGCTCGACGATGGCCTATCAGATTCTCTGCCTACGTTTTGTGCGCGCGACCAGGATGGACTTACAACATGATTTACAACACGGGTTACAACATGACCTTAGAAAATTGAAAAATCACAGACTTTTCGAACTGCCTGTCCAGTCCATCATAGGGGCAATGGAAAGTCTAGCGTGTTGATTTATTTTCATTTCTTGTGTATCTTCAAACTGTTGGCGGCGACAGCTTCTACGCTGGAATACGCCCCGATATCCCCGAATTTGCCCCTCTACGACGACTCATTGCACATACAGCGCACACGAAAATGGCCTCCATCACCAAACTCCCCTCCGGTGCCTACCGGGTCCAGGTCAGACGAAAGGGCGGCTACGCGAGCGAGACGTTTCTCCGTCGCGACGATGCCCATCGCTGGGCCCGCCAAGCGGAGACCCGGGTGGATCAGGGGTTGGCGCCGAACAAGTCGTCCGTCTCACGCCTGACCACCTTCGGCGATCTCATCGATCTCCACATAATCGATATGTGCGAGGTAGGCAAACCGCCGCGTCGCAGCAAGGCTGCCACGCTCACGACGCTCAAGCGCGATCTGGGCAAGGAGAAGATCGGGCACCTCGACCGGCAAAAGCTGATCGACTACGGCAAGATGCGCGCCGAGCAAGGCGCGGGACCGGTAACTCTCGGGATCGATATCGGCGTGATCAAGATGATCATCACCCATGCGGCGGCCGTGCACGGGCTCGATATCTCTCCAGAACCCGTCGATCTGGCGCGCGTCGCGCTCAAGCGTCTCGGTCTGATCGGCAAAGGCACAGAGCGGGATCGTCGCCCCACCACGGACGAGCTGAACCGCCTCTTCCGCTGCTTCGAAGACAACGAGCGCCTGACCCTGCCGATGACACGCATCGTGAAGTTCGCGGTGGCCACGGCGATGCGGCTCGATGAGATCTGCCGCGTCGCATGGACCGATCTCGACGTCGACCGCCGGATGCTCATGATCCGCGATAGGAAGGACCCGCGCAACAAGACCGGGAACGACCAGCGGATCCCACTCTTCGCCGCCACGGGGTTCGATGCCTGGGCATTGGTCACCGAACAGGCCAAGGAACTCGGGCACGCAAGGGGCCGGATCTTTCCCTACAACTCGAAATCGGTCGGAACGGCCTTCCGGCGCGCCTGCGTCGAGGTCAGCGTGAAGGACCTGCATTTCCACGATCTACACCATGAGGGCACAAGCCGCCTGTTCGAGGCCGGGTTCGCGATCGAACAGGTCTCGCTGGTCACCGGCCACAAGGATTGGAAAATGCTGCGCCGGTACACGCATATCCGCCCGGAAACGCTGCACCGGCTCGCCGCGTCGCGCGCCCCTTCCCCGCTCGAGACCCGCGCAACTGAGTGATCGGAGAGTTAGAGGGGTGCCGTCTCGGCCCGTGACGGGTTTGGAGGTCGAGAGAGAGGCTTTCGGCCGCCCGTCGCGGAGGTTTTCCAATGAACACCGAAATCATGGATGCCGGGCGTGATATGACCGGCGGCTACAAGGTGGATGTGTCGCGCGGCGGATGCGTGGACCGCGTGTCGTCGGAGTGGTTCTCGCGGCCGGATGACGAGCGGCATCTGTCGCTCGACGACCTTTTCGCCTCGGTCAAGGGCCGGGCGGAGCGGAGCCGGACGCGGACGGTGGAAAGCGCGGCGATCCGGATCGAGGCGCATCGCGACAACCCGGAAAAGCTGGGGCTGGTCATGCCCGGTGCGGATGAACCCATCGCGCCGACGCATTGGTCCTTCGGCCAGCTCGCGAGCCTCGTCGGCGCGCCCGCCGCCTATCTGCGGCAACTGCCCGCGCCGCTGGCGGGGATCAACCTGCAATACGGGCTGACCAACCACCGGGCCGAGCAGATCAAGACGATGGAAGTCGCGGATGGCCGCACGGAACTGCGCGCTGTCACAGGCCCCGACTACGGCCGCATCTACGACCATGAACTGGTCTCCGCCGTGCAGCACATCGCAGGCAACGGCACCGGCGACACGCGCTGGAAGCTGCCGGGTGTGCTCGACTGGTCCACCGGCATCTACAATCCCCGCGTGGACGTGACAAGGAGACGACGACGCTCTACGCCTCCGACCGCGACGTGTTCCTGTTTCTCGTCGACGATTTGAACCCGATCGAGGCGGGGCTGCTGCCCGACGGCTCGCCCGACCTCTATTTCCGGGGGTTCTACTGCTGGAACTCCGAGGTCGGTGCCAAGACGCTCGGCATCGCGAGTTTCTACCTGCGCGCGGTCTGCCAGAACCGCAACCTGTGGGGCGTCGAGGACTTCCAGGAGATCACGATCCGGTACTCCAAATACGCCGCTTCCCGCTTCGCTCACGAGGCCGCGCCAGCGCTCAGCCGCTTCGCCGACTCCTCGCCGGCGCCTTTCATCGACGGCATCCGCGCGGCGCGGGAGAGGATCGTCGCGCGGTCGGACGAGGACCGTCAGGATTTCCTGCGAAAGCGCGGATTCTCGAAGGCGGAGACGGGGCGGATCGTCGAGACGGTCCTGGCGGAGGAAGGCCGTCCGCCCGAGAGCGTCTTTGACTTCGTGCAGGGGATCACCGCAGTGGCCCGGTCGAAGCCGCAGCAGGATGCGCGGCTGGTGATGGAGGGGAAGGCGAAGGTGCTTTTGGAGAAATCTGCAGTCTAGCACCACCAGCTTCTAGGCCATGTTGACAAAAAGAATTCACACTGGCCCTCAGGCGTGATTCAAGCTGGTATCTGTTATGGGGACCAGCTTGGCACGAGACTTGATGACCGATGAGGAATGGAGGTTCTTTGAACACTTCATCCTGGCTGCCCGCGCACCGAATGGGCGCAAGCCCACCAACCACCGCCTTGTTTTGGATGGAATTTTCTGGATCGCCCGGTAATCCCCCCATTTTTAGAGGGGCGCGTCAGTAGAATCTAAGCTGCTTTCAGTTTCTGCATCGGGGTCATCCCGCCGATGCCCATGTTTGGCCTTTCGTTATTGTAAGTCCAGAGCCAACGAGTGGCATGGTCTTGCACCTCCTGGATGCTCGTGAAGTGGTATCGCCCCAGCCATTCCGTGCGGACGGTCCGGTTGTATCTTTCGACATAGGCATTCTGTTGAGGCTTTTCTGTCTCATCTCCACTCCTTGGTGGTTACGATGTGCCAGAAACCCTCTCTTATCAAATTACCCTAAACTGTCCCATTGGCGCTGACGTCAGACACCACGAGACCATCTATCGGTTTGCCTATTCCAAGGATGGTCGCGACGAACAGTTGTATCGCCACTTGCCTGAACATCGCCGTCGCCGCAGGCCGCGTGGGTATCGCAGGCACAACCGGACCCACATCTTTGATGCCCAAAGCTTGTCACACAGGCCTGACCGCATCTCAGAACGCGCTGAATTCGGCCATTGGGAGTGGGATCTGATGATGTTCCGCAAAGAACATGGGAAGGTAAACGTGACGTGAACCGCCCCGGGTTTACCGGAGAGTTTCTGGTTCAATGATCAGGCTGCTTTTTCGGCAGCGTTCAAGCTTGCGTGGAAATCCTCCTCTGCTTCTTGCGGGGTGAGATATCCGATGGCGCTGTGCAGTCGGCCGGTGTTGTACCAGTCGACCCATTTCAGGGTTTCCAATTCGACTTGGCCGGTAGACTTCCAGGGGCCGAGGAAATTGATGACCTCTGTCTTGAACAGACCGATGATGCTTTCGGCCAAGGCGTTGTCGTAGCTGTCGCCGACGCTGCCGACCGAGGTGTCGATCCCGGCCTCGGCCAGACGCTCGGTGTAACGGATCGACAGGTATTGGCTGCCCCGATCGCTGTGATGGATCAGCTTGTCGGCTTCGGATGGCGCCCGCTGACAGATCGCCTGGTTCAGTGCGTCGAGGACGAAGCCGGTGGTCATCGAGGTCGAAACGCGCCAGCCGACGATCTTCCGGGCGAAGACGTCGATGACGAAGGCGACGTACACCATGCCCTGCCAGCTTGAGACGTAGGTGAAATCCGAAACCCAGAGCTGGTTCGGCATGGCTGCCACGAAGGCTCGGTTCACCTTGTCGTCCGGGCAAGGTTGCGCTGCATCGGGGTTGGTCGTGATGACCTTCTTGCCGCGTACAACGCCTTGCAATCCCATAACCTTCATCAGCCGTTCCACGGTGCAGCGGGCGATGTCCCGCCCTTCGCGGCGCAACTGGTGCCAGACTTTGCGGGCGCCATAGCGTTTGCGACTGTTGTCGAAGGCATCCTGGATGGCGGCCCGATCAACAGCATCCTGCTTTGCACGACCAGATGCCAACAAGGGATCACGCTCAACGGCCTTGTGCGCATAAAACGTGGATGGTGCGATCCCCAGAACCCGGCAGATCGGCCCGACACCAAAAGCCCCTCGGTGATCATCGATGAACGCGATCATCGTTTGAACGGGCGGTCGGTAATCCCCCCATTTTTAGAGGGGCGCGTCAGTAGAATCTAAGCTGCTTTCAGTTTCTGCATCGGGGTCATCCCGCCGATGCCCATGTTTGGCCTTTCGTTATTGTAAGTCCAGAGCCAACGAGTGGCATGGTCTTGCACCTCCTGGATGCTCGTGAAGTGGTATCGCCCCAGCCATTCCGTGCGGACGGTCCGGTTGTATCTTTCGACATAGGCATTCTGTTGAGACTTTCCCGGCTGGATGTAGATCAACCTGATCCCGGCGTTCTCAGCCCAGTTCTGGAGCCTGGCACTGACGTATTCAGGGCCGTTGTCGACCCTGATCGCCAAGGGCTTCCCTCGCCACGCAATGATCTGGTTCAATGTCCGAACCACGCGCTCAGAAGGCAGCGAGAAGTCGACCTCAATGGCCAACCCTTCGCGATTGAAGTCATCCAGCACGTTCAGCGTTCGGAATGATCTGCCGTCCGCCAACTGATCGGCCATGAAGTCCATGGACCAAACCTCGTTCGGGGATTCAGGCACCGCCAGCGGCTCCGGTTTCTCGCGCTGCAGCCGTTTACGTGGCTTGATCCGCATGTTCAGTTCCAGCTCGCGATAGATGCGGTACACCCGCTTGTGGTTCCATTTGAACCCCTTCACGTTCCGCAGATGCAGGAAGCAAAGGCCGAAGCCCCAGCTCTTCTTTGCGTTCGTCAGCGCGACCAGCCAATTGGCGATCAGTTCGTTGTCATCGCTGAGCTTCGGCTTGTAGCGATAGCAGGTCTCGCTGATCGAGAACGCCCTGCACGCCAGAGCGATGCTGGCAGATCGATAGCGCACTGCCCATTCGGCCATCTCGCGCCTTTGAGATGGCCTCACCACTTTTTTCCGAGGGCTTCTTTAAGCAGATCATTCTGCATGCTCTTCTCAGCATACATCTTCTTCAGGCGCTTGTTCTCTTCGTCGAGCTCTTTCATCCGCGCCATCAGACTGGCATCCATACCGCCATACTTTGAGCGCCACTTGTAGAAGCTTGCGCTGCTCATCCCATGCTCGCGGCAAAGATCAGCAACCGGCACGCCGTTCTCTGCCTGCTTCAGGATCGCCATGATCTGCGCGTCGCTGTACTTCGATTTCTTCATCAGAATCTCCTCTTTGATCTTCGAGAAAATTCTACTTCCGCACACCCCTAATTTTCGGGGGGATTACCGGTCGAGCTCCGCCGCCGCGAAATATGCGCTGGCCTTCTTCAGGATCTCGTTGGCGGTTCGAAGCTCACGGTTCTCCCGCTCCAAATCTTTGATCCTGTCCTTCTCCGCACTCGTCAGCCCCGCCCGCTGCCCGGCATCACGCTCGGCCTGCTGGCACCAGACGCGCAGGCTGTCCGGCGAAACTCCCAACTTCGGTGCAATTGCCCGATATGCAGCGCTGTCGCTGCTGTAATCGGCACGGTTCTCACGAACCAGCCGAACACCGCGTTCGCGAAGCTCGGCCGGATAGGCGGGGGTGAATCGTCTTGTCGTCATAGGGCTCATCCTTTGAGTGTTTTACTCTCCGGTAAATCCGGGGCGGTTCATGGTTACCGTGACCGGGACTGGCAGACCCGCGCCGGTAGCGTCGAGCTGCGCATCCCCCGACTGCGCACCGGCTCCTACTTTCCCTCCTTCCTGGAGCCCCGGCGTGCTGCGGAGAAGGCGCTGACAGCCGTGATCCAGGAGGCTTACGTCCATGGCGTTTCGACACGGTCCATGGACGATCTGGTTCAGGCCATGGGCGGCACCGGAGTATCGAAGAGCCAGGTGAGCCGCCTGTGCGAGGAGATCGACGAGCGTGTGGACGCCTTCCTGACGCGGCCGATCGAGGGCGAATGGCCCTACCTCTGGATCGATGCCACTTACCTCAAGGTGCGCCAGGGTGGCCGGATCGTATCGGTCGCGGTCACGCTCGCTGTGGGCGTCAACACCGACGGCAGGCGCGAGGTGCTGGGCATGGCGATCGGCGCTTCAGAGGCCGAGCCCTTCTGGACCGAGTTCCTGCGTGACCTCGTCCGCCGCGGCCTCGGCGGCGTGAAACTGGTGATCAGCGATGCGCATGAGGGCATCAAGGCTGCCACGGCCCGGGTCCTGTCCACGACCTGGCAACGCTGCCGGGTCCACTTCCAGCGCAATGCGCTCGCCCATGCCGGTAAGAACAGCCGCCGGGTGGTCTCGGCTTTCATAGCCACGGCCTTCGCCCAGCCCGATCATGCGGCGGCGAAGGCCCAGTGGCGGCTGGTGGCGGACCAGATGCGGGGCAAGCTACCGAAGCTGGCCACGCTCATGGACACCGCCGAGGAGGACGTCCTGGCCTACATGACCTTCCCGGCCCAGCATCGCACCAAGCTACACAGCACCAACCCGATCGAACGCCTGAACGGCGAGATCAAGCGACGCACGGATGTCGTCGGCATCTTTCCGAACGAAGCATCGATCCGGCGCCTCGTCGGCGCAATCCTCATGGAGCAGACCGAGGAATGGACGGTTCAGCGTGCCAGATACATGACACTGGAAACGCTCGCGCCCGTCTGCGATGATCTCACTGTCAGCCTGCCTGCAGCGCAGAGCGACTGACCAACTCGGCCCGCCTGAAAGCGCGAGGCCCACGGCGAGCTACACCACCTCCTGGGACATCATCCACGACTACCAGAAGATCCTGCGCCAGCATGGCTTTGAGGTCTCGATGAGCGGGAAAGGCAACTGCTACGACAATGCGGCGGTCGAGACCTTCTTCAAGACGATCAAGGCCGAGCTGATCTGGCGCCGGTCATGGCCGACACGGCGGGCTGCCGAACTGGCGATTTTCGAATACATCAACGGCTTCTACAATCCGCGCCGCAAGCATTCAGCTCTCGGCTGGAAAAGTCCCTTGGCCTTCAAGGCTCAGGCTGCATAAGTGAGAAATCGGAGCGGCATCAAAGCGTGACAGGTCCACCTGACCTACGACGCGACGTTTGAATTCCTGCGGGTAGTTCCGCGACCCCTGTTTCCTGCCCATATTTTGGTGCCCATCAGATTCTACTGGGCACTAAATTGCACGCTGATCTGCCTCACACGGCGCGCATTGCTCCCACAAGGTCGGGTTCACCGGGCGCTCACTATGCTCGTCCGACTACCAGATGAGATCAGACTGTCACCGCTCTTTTTCGAACCGCAAAACACGCATCCCGGAAAAAATCAATGGGTCTTGAGCCTAAAAATGATGACCATCAGTAGAAAAAAATTTCGTACAAACTGCCTTTTTTGTTGTCTCGGCTGAAAAAAAATCGGCCAGCTCAAAAATGCTAAGGGCGTCAAAGAGCACGTTCTTCAATTTCACATCAAACCATTTATAGCTACAATCGAATCTGTTGTTGAGCTCCTCTTGCCAGTCGGACTCCAGCAGTCCAATAATCACCTCTTCAGATACCTCAAGAGCTCTTGATTCATCGATTCCTTCCCGAATAAAGTATAGAAACAACTTTGCTTCTAGGACATCAAGAGCGTTGGAGTATGTGACAGGATTTCCCCCATACACTGGCAAAGATATGTTTCTAGAGGGAAGTTTCGCGATGGCCAGCAATCTCATTTCGGAAGGAGTTGCGTCTAACTCCTCGATTACAACTTCATCTCGAACTATTGATTCTGACAAACTGAAAGATGAATATTCAGTGGGCGAAGCAGGCTTGTTGGGCCGGATGATTCCATCTTCTTTCATAACAAATACTCGCTGAAGAGTTTCTGATTCCACATCCTAAAAAACATCATGAACTGCTAAATATTCGATTAAATGTGCGTCCGGTGGTCCAACATTGTGGGGCAACGCGCAAAAACGGAGTCTATTCCCCACGTTCTACGGTCCGGATTCATGACCAGAATATGACGACCGCAGCGAGAGCACGTGCCGACAAGAACACCTTGGGACACCTGTCGTAGCGGGTGGCGATGCGCCGCCAGTCTTTGAGCCGCGCGAAACTATTCTCGATCTTGTGGCGCAGGCGGTAACGCGTTTCGTCGTGAGGGATCGGCGTCTTGCGACCCTTTCGCGACGGGATGCAGAGCGTGACGCCCCTGTTTTCAAGTTCTTCGCGATACCAGTCCGCGTCATACCCTCGATCTGCCAGCATGTGTTTGGCCGGGGGCAGACTGTCGAGGAGCGCCCGCGCGCCGATGCAATCGCTGCGCTGGCCCGCCGTCAGGAACATCCGGAGGGGCGCCCCAAGGCCACAGACTAGCGTTCCATAGCGCTGTCCCTTTCGCAAGGTCTGGTCATCAATACCGATCACGCTGGGATGCGCGATCGTCCCGCCTCTCGTGATTAGAACGCTGCGCCGGAACGTTTCCTTGCTCTCGAGCCGCAAAAGCCGGTCGGCAAGCACCTGGGCAGGACCTCCACCGGGTGCTAGGGTCAGGACCCATTGATCAGGTTCTAACCTTCTGATTCATTGCTCGAAAAGCGAGCGGTGACATGAACAATCTCTTCTGGCTCACGGACGCGCAGATGGCGCGTCTGGAACCTTTCTTTCCGAAGTCCCATGGCAAGCGCCGCGTCGATGATCGGCGCGTTCTGTCGGGGATAATCTTCATCAATCGCAATGGCTTGAGGTGGTGTGACGCGCCCAAGGAATACGGCCCGCACAAGACCCTCTACAACCGCTGGAAGCGCTGGAGCGACAAGGGTGTGTTCGCTCGGATCCTTGTGGGCCTGGCCGCCGAGGAACCCGAGAAGAAGACGGCGATGATCGACGCGACCTATCTCAAGACCCATCGCACGGCGACGAGCCTGCGGGTCAAAAAGGGGCGCGTGGACGTCTGATCGGTCGGACCAAGGGCGGCATGAACACCAAGCTGCATGCCATCTGTGACAGTCAAGGGCGGCCTATCAATCTCTTCGTCACCGCAGGGCCAGTCAGCGATTACATCGGCGCACGGGCGCTGCTCAGCAGCCTGCCGAAGGTGGACTGGTTGCTTGGAGATCGCGGCTACGACGCCGACTGGTTTCGCGAAGCCTTGAAAGACAGGGGGATACGCGCCTGCATCCCGGGTCGAAAGCAGCGCAAGACGACCGTGAAATACGACAAGCGCCGATACAAGCGGCGCAACCGCATCGAGATCATGTTCGGCAGGCTCAAGGACTGGCGCCGGATCGCCACACGCTACGACAGATGCCCGAAAGTCTTCCTGTCAGCCATCGCCTTGGCTGCCGCTGACATCTTCTGGTTATGAACATCAATGAGTCTGGACCCTAGCGTGGCTACCACGCTGACTACTACCGAAGCCAAACCGGTGCAAGCTGCAGAAAATGCGAGATATTCCGGCGCCAGTACAACGGTCCCGCTTAAGACTTTCTTCACCCGCACCCCCGAGGTTGCCCTGCCATGGGGGCACCGCGCCGCTCCGTCCTGTGACGGACCGGCGATCAAGGGGTGTCTGAACGTGTCCAATTCCATGATCCTCAAGATTGACAGCGTCGTTGCGCTGAATTCGGCCCTGGCCAAGGCATCGGGTGGGGAGGTCTTCCTACTTGGGCCTGGCAATTTCGGCTATTTGAACCTTAGCGCAAATACGGCCACCGACTTGACCTTCAAGAGTGAAACCCCCGGCACAGTGAGTTTCACCGGCGGGATGCTAAGGGAGGCCAAGGGCGTGACTTTCGAGGATGTGACCTTCGACTATACGTTCCAAAACGGCGACTCTTTAAATAATGAGATGCTGTCGGTCCAGAAATGCAGCGACATCATCTTCCGTCGGGTGCTGCTGACCGGGGACATGGCCTCGGGCACCGGCAACACCAGCCTCGACGATCATTTCACCGGTTCCGGGATGCGCGCCCGCGACAGCCAGAACATCGTGATCGAGGACAGCGAGGTCACCGGCTTCTGGAAGGGCATCTACCTGGCGCGGGTGGATGGGGCGCAACTGCTGCGCACCGAGTTGCACGAGATCCGCTCGGATGCGCTCAACCTGATCGACACCCGCGACGTGCTGGTGGAAGACAACCAGTTCCACTCGATCCGCCGGTCGATGCAGTCGGGCGACCACGCCGACATGATCCAGGTCTGGAGCGGTCAGGACGATCCCGCCCGCAAGCCCGGCAACATGGTCATCCGCAACAATTATTTCGACATCGCCGACGGCGACCGCAGCCAGATGATCTATATGGACAACAGCCGCGCGTCGAACCGCGATGCGGATCCGGCGATCTTCTACAGCAACATCCTGATCGAGAACAACGTGATCATCTCGGGCACGGTGTCGGGGATCAAGCTGGGCGCGGTGGATGCGGCGGTGATCCGCAACAACATCCTGGTCTACAGCGAAGCCCCCGATGCCGACACCGCCAAGGGCGCCGGCGACCCGCGCATCCGGGTGGCGCCGCATTCCACCAACGTGGTGATCTCGGACAACATCACCTACGACGTGAAGGGCTATTCCGGGCAGGCCGACTGGTCGGTCTCGGGCAACGTGAAGGCGCAAAGCGCGCGGCCGGGGGCGCCGGGCTATGTCGGGGGGATCCTCAGCCCGATCTCCCATGACCCGGCCGAGGGCACCCCGGTGGATGCCACGCTGCTGGCCTTTGACAGCGGCACCGGCCTGCTCAGCATGCTGGAAGACGGCACCATGCAGGCGCTGCTGCTGCCCGCGGCGGCGCTCACCCCGATGGGCGGTGGCGGCACCGGGCTGGACCTGGGCACCGCGGTGGTCGAAACCCCGGCCTCGGCGGTGGCACCGCTGGGCGGCGGCACCGGCTTCCGGCTTGACGCCGGCCTGCGGCTGGAGACGGGGCAGGACCGGGGCGTGGTGTTCCTGCTCAAGGGGGTGTTGATGGTCTCGGTCACCGATCAGGGCGGCCTGGAGGCGGTTCTCACCACCGCCACGGGCGACAGCGCGCGGGTGCAGACCCCCGGCCCCCTGGGCGACGGCGGCTGGCACGACGTCTCGCTGACCTATGACGGCGCCGCCGGGGGGGGCGGGCTGACCCTGACGCTGGACGGGGTGCTGCAGGACACCGTCGCGCTGGAGGGCGCCCTGCCCGAGATGCCCCGCAAGGGGCTGATGCTGGGCTCGCCCTGGCACGCGGATGCCCAGGGCGGGCTGCGCCACCTGTCGCTGACCGGTCTGGTGGAACATTCCGATCCGATCCTCAGCCCGGCCCCGGTGCCGCCGGTGTTCCCGCCCGAGATCGACAGCGCCACGCTGCTGGCGCAGGCGGTGATGGCCGAGGGCTTCGACTTCCTGGAGGATCCGGCGCTGGCGGCCAACCTGATGGGCGATGCCCGGCTGACCGGCACCGAGGGCGACGGCCAGCTGAGCCTCGGCACCGGCGGCGCCCTGCACCTGCCCGGCCTGCCCGGCGACCTGCACAGCCAACATCTGGCCGCCGAGATCCTGTTCCAGGTGGACCTGGACGTCACCGAGCGCAGCACCCTGCTGTCCAGCCACCGGCGCTTCGAGGCGGAACTGGTGGGCGACCGGCTGAAACTCACCGCCAGCACCGCCGAGGGCGGCACCGCCTCGGTCACCAGCGGGCGCCTGACCGACCTGCAGGCCGACGGCCCGCACCGCCTGACGCTGGAGCTTGACGCCCGCGCCGACCTGCTGACGGCGCATCTGGACGGGCAGCTTGTGCTGGCCGAGACCGGCATCGACTTCGACCTCGCCGCCAGCACCGCGCGGGAACGCGGCTGGCACATGGGCAACCGCTGGAGCGATGCGGC